>DASWYG010000416.1:0-6669 GCA_036405075.1 Bacteroidia bacterium
AAACATTACGATGGTTGGATGTCTTCACTATTAATTCAGTCAATTCTGCTTCAGATATAACTTTAAAAACCAATGTCAAGAATTTAAATTATGGGCTGAATGAATTGATGAAGTTGAGACCGGTGAGCTACGAATGGAAACAACATTACAATGGCACCAGATTGGGTTTCATCGCACAGGAACTCAAACAGGTGATTCCTGAGGTGGTCACTGTAGATGATTCTACAGGTTTGCATGGGGTTTATTATTCAGAGATCATTCCGCTTTTGACCAAAAGCATTCAGGAGCAACAAAAAATGATCGATTCTTTGAAAATTCAAATATTCAGGTCAAGTTTTTTTGTGGATACCGTCAAAAACTATACTATAAAAGTTAAACAACAAGCCTTTCTTTTGCAAAATCATCCCAATCCTTTTTCGGGAAAAACTTATATAGACTATTTTATTCCTGAAATGAAAAACAGTGCCTTTGTTAAGCTTGTCAATTCTGATGGAAAACTGATTCAAACTTTCAATATCATTGATATTGGTTATGCTCAATTGGTATTGGATTGTTCAAGTTTAAGCACCGGTGTCTATCATTATTCGCTCATCATAGATGGAGAGCTTAAGGACAGTAAAACCATGGTAATAGAAAATGTTGATTGAAGATGAAAACTAAACTTTTTTTGGTGTTTGCGTTGTTTGCATTTCAAATCAATTGCCTTAGAGCACAAGTTTTTGATTGGGTGAAGTCTTATGGTTCGGAGCAAACAGATGCCTTTGGCTACATGAAAAGGGATGTGAAAAGCAATTACTTATATGTGTATGTTGACAATTGGAGCACGGCTTTTCCTCGTCAAAATGGAAAGCTTCAGATAGATACATTTAAAGAAGTCTCAAATCAAATCTTTTCGGACTGGATCGTTAAATTGGATACATTTGGACGATACCTTTGGTCAAAACCACTTTTTTATCCTAGTAGTTTACCATCAATGGATTTCGTACTGGACTCAAACAATAATTTTTATTTCTTGTTCAGTCTAGATAGACAAGATGACTCAGTACAATTGAAAGGAAGGGCAGAGTGGTACAAATGCCCTAAAAATGTAAAGAAATGTGTGTATGTAATAAAACTGGATTCAAGCGGAGCTTTTTTGTGGAGGAAGCGTTTTGATAACCTAATGGTGCATAATCTGCGAGAGTTTGTGTACTCAGGAAATGAATTGCTGTTTTCAGTCCGAAAAACAATTAAAACAACTATGGTTGTTGCCGGAGACAGCTTATTGGGAGATGCTGCTGTATTTAGGTTGGATACCGGCGGAAACGTTTTGGGGGCAATTGATTTGGGACAAGGAGTATATTCTTTGATTAATGGTTTACATAAAACAAAAAATGAACTAACCGTATTTGTATTCGTGAGCGATTCATTGAAAATTAGGCGAGCCAAATTAACATTTCCCAATGGTACCAACCATTTGGTTATGATCAAATTGTCCTTACTAGATAAAACCAAGTGTGAAATTGTTAGATTGACAACTCTTGACAATAGGGGGGGATTTTATTTGTGCAAATCAATTTTATTGTCGAATGGGAAATTCATCTTAGTTGGAAGTGTTTATGACAGCTTGAGTTTAAATCTTATGCCTAAACTGAATTCACACAATCAAACAAAGCATTTAATCATTCTGGTCAATGATCAAAATGTTGAACGTGTTAACCTGTTGGATGGCGTTGATGTTTTAAATTCAAGGGGGAGCTTTTTCGTAGCAGAACCCTGTGGCCCAAATTTTATAACTTCAGGTCCCGTATATGGTAAACATATTTTTTTAGATTCTATCACAGATAACAGGCATGGAAGTGTGTTGTTTTGTAAGTTTGATACACTGTTGAATATGTTGTGGTTTCAAAGAACAGCAGATTCATTTAATGCTTATAGACCTGATATAGTTGTAAGTGAACATTCACATGCAACTTATATGGCATCTATATACTCAGGACAATGTCAGATAGGCGATTATAAACTCGGTTCTGTTGCGAATTCTCCGGATTGGTTGCTGTCCAAAATTCTCGATTTCTCCATCACTCGCGGTCCGGTTCGTTCGGGTCCTTACTGCGCAGGAGACAGTATTTTAATTCCATTTACCAAAGATGGTAATTTTAATTCCGATAATGTTTTCATTGCCGAACTCAGTGATGAAAATGGTCAATTTGAAGGTCGGCATCGGGAACTGGGTAGGATTACGACCAACAAAGACAGCACTGTGATAGGACTCTTGCCCTTGTTTGATGTTATAAGCAGTAAGAACTATCGCATTCGCATTTTAAGTACTTCTCCTAGGGTTCAGAGTTATTACCGATATGATGCACTCCGACTCCTGATCTATTCTAAAGACACAGCCAATGCCGGCAGGGATACTACAATATGTTATGGCGGTGTCACTCGGTTGGCAACCACAGGTGGCAGTAAATGGCGCTGGTCGCCGGGTCATTTGGTAGAGGACAGCACTGCCAGAATTACTTACACCAAACCTATTACAGACAGCACCCTTTTCCGTATCATCATTTCCGATTCTTCCGGTTGTGGTAAAACCGATACAGCCTATAAAATACTGAGAACCTATAAGCCACTGCAAATAGTCAATTCCGATACAACATTGTGCAAAAAGGGTAGTGTGTTAACAGCAAAAGTGCAAGGTGGTCAACCTCTGCTCTATCCTTACGTTTACCGATGGTACAATGATCAAGGCAAGCTCATCTCCAAACACCATTCACTCAATACCGATACCATGCATTTGAACAAATTACAATTGGTGGCAGGCGACAACTGCTCAGGACAGAATGACTCGCAATGGATACAAATCAATGATTACCCTCAACCACAATTGCAATTGCCTCAAGACACTGTTGTGTGCCATGCTCAATTGTATCGTTTAAAGATAAAAGCGGAAGGCGGAAAGTATCCACTTGTCTGTTGGCTAGCAAATAACAAAGACACCATACTGTTGGGGCATGAATTGGACAGCACGTTTTTACCAAGCAATGGTCAAGCAATAAAACTCATTGCTCATGATGATTGCTCTGAACTGAGTGATACAGCAGAGATGAAAATTACAGTCTTGATGCCATTGAATGCTAAACTTGCATTGACACCGGATTGTTACAAGGACACTGTTAAATTAAGTGCCAATTGTAGTGGAGGCAAGCGTACAAGTTGTCAAACTCTATGGTACAGTGAGTCGATGCAAATCATAGGCAGCGACAGTTTTTTGAACTACAGCAGCAAAGGCAATCAACAACACATCATCATTCAACTCAGCGATGGCTGTTCTCCTGTTTTTAAAGACACCATCACATTAACACCCATGCTCAGCGCAAAACTGCAAGTGAACAAAGATGAGCAGTGTTTGGCAGGCAATCTGTTTGAGTTCAAAGTGCAAGTTGATACACTGAACAATAACTTCATGTCTCAAAAAGTACAAATACCTTCCAATGACATTGTTCACTCAGGACTCAATTACAGCGCATCATTCAAAGATACCGGTCATTACAAGGTACAATTAAAGGTTCAATCCAAATTCAATCAATGTGTGGATTCAACAGAACTGATGGTTTATGTCAGACCACATCCACTGATTCATGTGAATTGGATTCGTTCAACAGACTCTTATGATTCATCGCGCTGGCGTTTCAGTGCAAGTGCCAATGTGCCCATGCGCAGTTACCTCTGGCTCATCGATCAGTTTCCGTCACAAACGGATGACACAGTTTGGCAAAGCTTTCATTATGAGGGCAGGGTCAAAATACATGTAACCGGCACCGATGTCTATGGCTGCATTGAGGACAGTACTTATTGGTTCGACATGGTGCATCGCATGCGGTTTTACATTCCCAATGCAGTAACCGACAATGGCGATGGCATCAACGATGATTTTTACATTCCCGGGTCAGAGTACATGCAAGAATACCGACTCAAGATATTCAATCGTTGGGGCGAAAAGGTGTTTGACTCTGATAATCCACAGGAGCATTTCAAACCAGAGTTCGATGCCGGTTCAGTATACATTTACACCCTTACCATCTTCGATATTTACAACGAGCGACACTTGTTAAAAGGGGTGTTTGAGGTGTTGAGGTGAAAATCCTGATAATAATTGGTTTTGCTTGCAACAAATTGGCCTTAAGTTTGTTGCTCTATTTATGATGTTAAAAGTTAGAATTGGAGGTGTTCCCGAACATTTTAACCTCCCATGGAAACTTTCCAAAGATTTTGGTCTGTTTGAGAGAAAAGGAATCGATCTCGATTGGACCTATTACAGTGCAGGTACGGGTGCAATGGTAGCCGATTTGAAAGCCAATAAATTGGATATGGCCGTATTGTTGACTGAAGGTGCAGTATCTGCCATCATCAATGGTTTAAAGGCCAAAATTGTTAAGCAATACATCACATCTCCGTTGATTTGGGGCATACACACCGGCAATGATTCTATGTTAGAAAATATTGGACAGTGTGAGGGGCACAAATACGCCATCAGTCGTTTTGGCAGTGGCAGTCATCTCATGGCCATGATAGATGCTGAAGTGAGAGGGAAGAGAATAGATCAGGAAGAGTTTGTGCCAATTGAAAATATGGCAGGGGCGATTCCATCATTGCAAAGAAATGAAACAGAGGTATTTTTCTGGGAGAAATACACCACCAAACCACATGTAGACAAGCATGAGATCAAAAGAATTGGTGAGTTTGTTACACCTTGGTCTTGTTTTCAAATAGTGGCAAATGATTCGTTTTTAGAAGAAAATAAGTCCAAAGTAGTAGAAATGTTATCCGTGATCAGTTTTGCTTGTAAGCAATTCATGAAAGCAGATAACAGCATAGACATGGTCATAGAAAATTTTGAAATCAAGCCCGAAGATGCACACTCATGGTTTTACAGTACAGAGTGGAACACCGATTTTCAAGTGAGCGAAAAAATGCTTGAGAATGTTATGTACTCACTTAAAAAAATCGGCAATATCAATGACATTAAAAATGCCGATTCTCTTGTAGCAGATTTTGTGGAGTTGATATAAAAAAAGCGTGATGTTAAAACACCACGCTTATTATATGGGAAAGATTTGTGTTTAGCAGAATTTATCGTAAGCTTGTTTGAGTTGATCAGCAACTTGTTCAGCTGTGTGGCCTTCGATGTTCAATCTTTCAACAAAATGAACCAATTTGCCATCTTTAAATAAAGCAACTGAAGGAGAAGATGGAGGGAATGGCAACATGAATTCTCTGGCTTTTGCAACTGCATCAAGGTCTTGACCAGCAAAAACGGTGTACAGGTTGTCAGGGGTTTTGTCGTTTGCAAGCGATCTGATGATTCCGGGTCTGGCAGCACCTGCTGCACATCCGCAAACAGAATTGACCACTAACAAGCTTACGCCCTTAGCGCCATTCATCGTGTTTTCTACTTCTTCTATTGTTTTTAATTCGGTAAAACCAACATTGGTGAGCTCTGCTCTCATTGGACTAACCAGCATCTCAGGATATGGCATGTGTATTAATTATTTGATGCAAAAATAATGGAAAATCTCATTAAGCACTATCAGTGATTTTTATAAGGTCATAATCTTTTTTTAGCCCGTTAAACCTCAATTTGTTGAAAAAAGTGGAACAATATGGATGCATTCCACCGAAAAACATTTGTTGCAACGAATAAAATTCTGTACCTTTGTTTTGCTTACAGTTATGGAGCGTAAGGAATTTTTAAAATATATGGCTGCGGCCACAGGTATGATTACATTAGGATCGTTCAGTAAATTTGGTGATGCATTGGAAGTTAAAGACGAAACAATGCCGGTATTGTTTGTAGGGCATGGTTCGCCCATGAATGCTATAGAGGACAATCAATTCAGCAAACGTTGGTCAGAAATGGGTAAATCCATTACAAAACCAACGGCAGTATTGTGTATTTCCGCACATTGGCTGACCAAAGGGACCTTTGTGACAGCAATGGACAAACCTAAAACCATACACGATTTTGGTGGTTTTCCCAAAGCACTTTTTGATGTGCAATACCCTGCACCAGGTGATGCAGCGCTTGCCGCACAAACTGTATCGCTTATTAAAAAGACCCAAGTAGGTATGGATCATGATTGGGGCTTGGATCATGGCACATGGTCAATTGTCAAAAACATGTACCCAGAGGCCAATATTCCGGTTCTGCAGTTTAGTATAGACTATGGTCAACCCATGCAATACCATTATGAACTGGCTAAAGAACTATCCGAATTACGCAAAAAAGGTGTTTTGATCATAGGCAGTGGCAATATGGTACACAATTTAGGAATGGTTGCCTGGGATAAAATGGAAGTTGATAATTATGGATATGACTGGGCAATAGAAATCAATGAGAAATTCAAAGAATTGATTTTGAAGAAAGACCATCAATCATTGATCGATTACAGTAAGTTGGGTAAAGGTGCAATGTTGTCTATACCAACTCCTGATCATTATATTCCGATGTTGTATGCATTGGGTTTGCAGGATCAGAAAGATCAAGTAGAGATTTTTAATGATAAATTGGTAGCCGGTTCATTGAACATGACTTCATTTTCATTGTCGCACAAATCGATTGCACATTTGAACCCGGTTTTGAACAACAAAGATTCTACAGCTGCTGATACAGCTAAATAAATGTAATTTTTA
>DASWYG010000417.1:0-8322 GCA_036405075.1 Bacteroidia bacterium
AACCAGTTTTAATATTGATCTGCAACACGACTACATCTTCCTTTACGACAAATACAATGCTGATGCCAAAAAAAACCTGGCCAAGTCTGCCATTTTAGGCTATACTTCAGTTAAAAACGAACCAATTGAAATTGCAGCAAATTGCTTCTTTGATGCTTATGGAAAACACTATGCAAATGCCATTGAACTGAAAAATAAAATTTCTGTTTGCTCGATCGAAGCCATAAAAAATGGAAAAGGGTTCACAAGATCAATTTATGGCAAAGATGGAAAACTTTGGTGTGCAGGCTTTTTCTTTATGGCCAAAAACAGAATTCATTATGCCATGGCTGCTCCAACGGAGGAAGGTAAAACCATTGGTGCAACTCATATTCTGATTGATGAGGTATTAAAAGAATATGCCAATACACCTTATATTTTTGATTTTGAAGGTTCAGACATCAAAACGGTTGCATACTTCTATTCAAAATTCGGATCTGAAAAGAAACACTATTTAGAAATCATCAACAACCGTTTGCCTTGGTGGTGCCGCAGATTCATTGAAAAAAAAGGCAATTAATTTCAGTTATTTTTCCTCTTGCATCCAATCGTCTATCACCTGATCAGATGTTAAGGGTCGAATGGTTTCAACTACAATGGTATCAGAGAATTTATCGTGCCATCCAATTCGTTTCAAATTTAAAAATGTGATCCAATCAAATGGATTCAATCGCAAAAACGTTCTCACCAAAATCATTGTAAGATCAGGCTTAAACCCAAGCTTTGATACCACTTTAGTACCCGTCAAAAACTTCGCAGGTGTTCTAAAAAACAAAGCCTCAAATAATAAATAATAAACAATGTAAACTAAAACCATGATCACAAAGGGACTAAGTTCATAGATTGGATAAAAACTATAATAATCGCAAATGTTATAGCATTCATAGATAATGAAAGCTATTAAAGACATATCGATCACAAAATTGATCATTCTTCTATATCTGGTTTGTACAAATTGCTGAAATTTTCTTTCTCTGTAAACGACATTGTTTAGTTTTTCATAATCTACGTCCACAAATACATAATCCTTGCAAGTATCAATAAAATCAGGGTACTTGCCACTTAAGCCACAAATTAAACCTGTGCTTTTATCAAATCCGCGATTTTTACAATGTATGCACAATTCTAGTACTTTCTGCTCGTCCATAGCGACACAATAATAATAAATTTGATAAGCTTATCCTTGAGCTCTGTTCGATTTTTTGTAGGTTTGCAAAAATGAAAATCATCTGTATTGGAAGAAATTATGGCGCTCATGCAAAAGAATTGGGCAATGCCATTCCTGAAAAACCGGTAATTTTTTGCAAACCCGATACCGCACTGCTTCGCAATAAAGAATCTTTTTACATTCCCCCATTTAGCAATGATGTACACCATGAACTGGAATTGGTGGTAAGAATAGAAAAAATGGGTAAGACCATACTGCCTCAATTCGCTCACAAGTACTACTCACACATTACCCTAGGTATAGATTTTACAGCCCGCGATCTTCAAAGTGAATTGAAGTCAAAAGGATTGCCTTGGGAACTGTCTAAAGCATTTGATCACTCAGCCTTAATTGGTGATTTCATGCCCATTGGCGATATGGATATTCAAAATCTACATTTTTCAATGACCAAAAATGATCAATTGGTACAAAAAGGTCATTCTGCAGATATGATCTTTAAAATCAATGACATCATCAGTTTTGTGTCCAATTACTTCACCCTTAAAACCGGTGACCTCATTTTTACAGGCACTCCTGAAGGTGTAGGAAAGGTAAGTATTGGCGACAAGTACAAGGCTGAATTGGAAGGACATCAATTACTGGAATTTGATATAAGATGAGAAATACCTTACTCATCATATCGCTCATCATACCTCTTTTTTCTTTCACACAGGACCAAGAAAAGAAATTTCCAAAAAATGATTTCATAGCCCCATTTGCAGGGGATATTGAAATCATTGGTACCTATTGCGAACTGCGCAATAATCACTTCCATGGTGGATTAGACATCAGGACCGGAGGCAAAATTGGAAGACCTGTTCTCTCTGTTGCAGATGGCTATATTTCAAGAATCAATATCTCCAACAATGGCTATGGAAAGGCCTTGTACATTACCCATAAAAATGGATATACCAGCGTTTATGCTCATTTACACGAATTTCCGGAATGGATCAATTGGTTCATTGAAAAAAATCAATACTTACAAAGAAGGTATGAATTGGAAATATTTCCGGATGCCGACGTACTTCAAGTAAAACAAGGAGAACTGGTAGCATACAGTGGCAATACAGGTGCATCTCAAGGACCACATCTGCATTTTGAAATTCGCGAAACTTTATCTGAAGCACCTGTCAATCCATTACTCTTTGGAATTAAAATGAGAGACGTAATGGCTCCTGCCATTCTCAATCTTTACTTATATGCAAAAGACAGTATGGTAAAATTACACAATGGACATTACCCATCCATTAATCTCCCTTTGTACACTGTCACTACAATTAAAAAAGGCAAGAAAAAGAAGAAAATAAATGTCCCTGTTTCTACCCATAGAATGAAATATGGCACCTATGCCCTAGGAGCGAATTTAAAAGACTTTGCCACATCTTCCGGAGATAACAACGGCGTCAATTATATTAAAGTTTATAAAAATGGTAAACTGTTCTATGATTGCAAAATTGAAAAATTCATGTTCTCACAAATGCGAATGCATAACAATTATGTGGATTTTAAACGAGACCGCACTGTAGGCATTCGAATGCATAAATTGTTCATTGATGATGGCAATACCCTTGATTTTTATGATGATTCACCTGAAAATGGTTGGTTCACAGTAAACGATACCACTCCTATTAAATTAAAAATTGTAGTTAGTGATGTATATGGCAATCAAAGCGAAAAAACCATTACAATCATTGGTACTCCGGATGGTCGATCTGTTACCGATTACATTGTTCATAAACCTCAAACAAAACTCTTTAAAGCCAATACCGATACCAAACATGACCTTTACAACGAATTGTCACTGCTCATACCTGCAGGATCATTGTATGCCGATTATTTAGTGGGATATTCACGCAATTCATCTAATTCATTTTCTATAGGAGATCGATTGGTGCCATTGGATAAAAAAATTGACCTTATTTTTAGATTGGAACCACACAAAATACAATTTTCAAATAAATACATCGTGCTGGCAAGCGATGGAAAAAAATACGGAGGGGAATTAAAAGGTTTGGATAAACTGCATTTTTCTGTCAAAGAATTTGGATCTTATTCACTGCTTTTGGATACAATGCCACCCAATATCAAGCCAATTGCATTTAATAAAAATTCATATTTCAGCTTCCAACTCACAGATAATCTATCGGGGGTTAAAGACTTTGATTTCATCATCAATGGCACCTGGGTGCTGCTGCAATATGATTCAAAAACCGGTATAGCATCCGGTCGAATACCAAATCCTTTAAGCTCAGGCAAACATTCCATTGAAATGATTGTTAGGGATACGAGAATGAACGTGCGCAAGTACTCAAGAACAATTGAAATTCAATGACACATTTAGAAACAGGTAAGAAAGCTCCGGCATTCAGCGTGCCCGACCAAAACGGAAACATCAGAACCCTTAAAGAATTTGAAGGTAAAAAACTCGTCCTTTATTTTTATCCCAAAGACGATACCCCAACATGCACAACTGAAGCATGCAATTTAAGAGACAATTATAAAAAACTTTTAAAAGCCGGATATCAAGTGGTTGGCGTAAGTCCTGACGAACCTAAAAAACATTTAAAGTTCATTGATAAATACGAATTGCCTTTTGATCTTTTGTCGGATGTCGACAATAAAATGGCCATTAAATATGGTGTTTGGGGAGAAAAATCTCTTTATGGCAGAAAATACATGGGCATCCTCAGAACCACTTTCATCATTAATGAAAAGGGTAAAATTGAAGAAATCATTGAGAAAGTAGTCTCTAAAGACCACGCTGCTCAAATACTTTAATTTTTCTTGCTCTGTGCTGCTATGGTTGTGGCAAGTGTGCTAAGTTCTTTGTCGAACATGTACATGCCTCCTTTGTCGCCACCTATCAGTTTCAATTTGTCGACATTGTGTTTTGCCAATGATTCTTCTTCTAATTGCTCAGATACATACCATTGCATAAAGTTGTGTGTGGTATAATCCTTTTCTGATAAACAAACGTCTACTACTTTATTGATTTCAGAGGTCACAAGAATCTCGTGATTCAAAATGATGTCAAATACTTCTGAGAGTGATTTGAATTTTGAAACCGGTTCTTTGATAGCAGGAACTACTGCCTTACCTCCTCTTTCATTGATGAAACGAATCAATTTCACCATGTGAATTCTTTCCTCTTCACTGTGATTGTAAAGGAATGCAGCTGCACCGTTGAGACCTTCAGACTCAGCCCATGAAGCCATGGCAAGGTAATATTGTGAAGATTCTGCTTCTAATACGATTTGTGTATTAAGCGCTTTTTCGATTTTTTTTGATAGCATGTTTTATGGGTGTTTGTTTTTATATCTCTTTTCTTAACCGCGCAACAGGAATATTCAATTGCTCTCTGTATTTTGCTACTGTGCGTCGGGCTATGTTGTATCCTTTTTCTTTCAAAAGATCCATCAATGCCTCATCGGTCAATGGTTTTTTCTTACTCTCTCCTGCAATAGCGTCACTAAGAATTTTCTTTACTTCTCTGTTACTTACCTCTTCTCCACTCTCATTGACAATGCCCTCACTGAAGAAGTATTTGAGCGGATAAATGCCAAAATCTGTTTGAACATATTTGCTGTTAGCAACCCTTGAAATGGTTGAAATGTCCATTTGAATTTTGTCAGCAATGTCCTTTAAGATCATTGGCTTCAAAGATGTTTCATCTCCATACAAAAAGAAATCTCTTTGTGCTTCAACAATGGCCGTCATGGTCAATTGCAAGGTTTGTTGACGCTGTTTAACACTGTCTATGAACCATTTGGCGCCATCCAATTTTTGCTTGATGTATTGAACCGTATCTTTAAGGTTTTTGTCCTTGCCATTGTCCTTGTCATAAGCTTGCAGTGTTTCGCTGTATGACTGACTGAGTTTCAGTTCTGGTGCATTTCTCGAATTCAAGATCACCCTCAAAACTCCATCCTCATTCAAAACTGTAAAATCCGGAATGATGTATTGAGAAACTGATTGCGATTGCGACTGACCTGGTTTTGGATTCAGTTTGGTGATCTCATTCAAAGCACCTTTCAGATCATCGTCATTGATTTTAAGTGCGCTCTTAATTTTATCGTAATGCTTCTTCACAAAAGCATCCATATAATCGGCTATGATTCTCTCGGCTAAATCCAAATGTCTGTTGCCGCCGTAATCCTTTTTATACAACTGCAACAACAAGCATTCCTGCAAATTTCTGGCACCAATTCCTGGTGGATCAAAATTCTGGATTTTGGTCAATATTCTCTCCAAATGGTCTTCAGATGTACTGATATTCTCTGTGAATGCCAAATCGTTGACAATTGCAGGTAATTCTCTTCTTAAATAACCATCTTCCTCAATATTGCCTACCAGATGCAAGGCCAATTGTAAATCGTCACCTTCTTCAAAATTAGAATGAACCTGATCAACTAAGAAATCGTAAAAACTTTGTTGATAGGCAATGGGCATTTCTTTCTGCTCTTCATCGCCGTAATCGTCAGTCATTTTAAATGTAGCTGTATTGTCGTCGCCGGTTAAAAACTCGGAAACGTCAAATTCGTCGCTTTCGTAGGAATCCGAACTGTTGTAGTCATCATTCAAAGATTCTTCATTGTTGAATTCATCTTTTCTTGCCTCTGTAGCGGTAAAAGCAGTGGGATCAAGTTCATCTTCACCCTTTTCTAATGCCGGATTGTCCAACAATTCCTGCTCTACACGTTCTTCAAAATCCGCAGTCGTCATCTGCAACAGTTTGATGAATTGTATCTGTTGAGGCGACAATTTTTGCAGGAGTTTCTGGCTGAGTGTCTGTTTTAGCATGGAATTTTTATGAGGTATACCTAAATTATCTGCAAAGTAAACTAATTTTGCAGTTTTATTAAAGGAATTTATTCAAAATGTACATTAAGGATTTATCGAAATTTGAAGGCAAGGAAATTACCCTGAAAGGATGGGTAGCCAACAGGAGAGACAGTAAAGGCCTTGTGTTTATTAATCTTAGAGACGGTAGTGGCGTTTGCCAATGCATTGCTGATGCAACAAAAGTGAGTGAAAGTGAATTTGAAAACGCCGGTAAACTCAGTTTGGAAAGCGCTGTAGAAATCAGCGGTATCGTGGTAAAAGATGATAGACAGATAGGCGGATATGAAGTTCAAATCAATCGACTCAATGTCATTCAAATTGCTGAAGAATACCCAATTGCCAAAAAAGAACACGGTATCGATTTCCTCATGGACAAAAGACACCTTTGGCTCAGAAGTCAAAGGCAATGGGCCATCCTCAGAATCAGAAACACCATCATTTACAGCATTCATAAATTCTTCCAACAAGAAGGTTTTGTTCAAATGGATGCTCCTGTGTTTACCGGAAATGCTTGCGAAGGCACTACCAACTTGTTTGAAACCGATTTCTATGGCGACCCGGCTTATTTGAGTCAAAGCGGACAATTATACGGCGAAGCCATGGCTATGGCTTTCGGTAAGATTTATACATTTGGACCAACTTTCAGAGCCGAAAAGAGCAAAACCCGCCGTCACTTATCCGAGTTCTGGATGATTGAACCTGAAATGGCTTTTTATGACATCCATCAAAACATGGACCTCATCGAAAAATTTCTACAATTTGTGATCAAAGATGTGCTCGAACAGTGTAAACACGAATTGGGCGTCATCGAAAGAGATACCAGCATTCTTGAAAGCAGTTTAAAAACATTCCCTCGTCTTACTTATGATGAGGCAGTTGCCATCATCAAAGGTGAAAAAGATGTCAATGGTCAAAACAGCATCAAATCTTTGGAAGAAGAATTGATCAAAGTAGAAACCAGAATTGCAGAAGTAAATGCTGAAATTCTAGATCGCGAAACCAAAATTGCGACCCCTGGCATGAAAAAAGGTGAAATCAATTTCAACCAAACCAAAGTGGCTGCTTTAAAAACAGAACTTAAAGATTTGGAAGAAAACCAAAGAAACATTCCACAATGGATAGAAAGTGCCAAGAACTTCAGATATGGCAATGACTTAGGTGGTAGTGACGAAACAGTGATTACCCGTTTGTTTGATGTTCCAATTATGGTTTACGATTGGCCTCATGAAGTGAAAGCTTTCTACCTCAAACGCAATCCTGACAACCCTCGATTTGCCAGAGGTGTAGATGTGCTTGCTCCTGAAGGTTATGGTGAAATAGTAGGCGGTGGCGAGCGTGAAACTGATGAGATGAAATTGCGCGAAAAAATTGTCGAACATGAATTGCCAATGCAGGATTTTGAATGGTACCTCGATCTCAGAAAATATGGTTCTGTGCAACACGCCGGCTTCGGTTTAGGATTGGAAAGATTGGTTACCTGGCTTTGTCATCTGAAACACGTCAGAGAAAGCATTCCATTCCCTAGAATGTACGGTCGTTTGTTGCCATAATCATTTGCTGCGTTTTAGCTTGCCGCTCAATTTGTAATCCAAACTGGTTATTGTGTAGTACAACGTACTTCCATTGGCAAATTTGTCGAGCAAAAATTTGTAAGAAGTATTGAATTCAATGTTTTTTTGCAACAATACCTCTCCTTTACTATTGTAAAAAGTAAGGATTTTTACATCTTTCAAATTCTCACAAAATATATGTGTACATAATGCTTTGAAGTTAATTTCGTTCCTCTGATTCAGATTTATTTGAACTTTTACCTTGTCTTCAAAATAAAATTGATAAACCCTTTCATCTGTTTTATTATCGTTTTTTGAACAAAGTGAATCCCATTGAAATTTTATCGACTTAATCAAAGTTGTGCAATGGTAAGGATAGTGACTGCTATCTGGTGCATATGATATTGTAATTTTCCCCAATAAAGTATCTGAATCTATCCAAACCAAATAATCATTTTTATAAAATGAATCAGGAAATAAATTGATTACCTTATTACATTTTGCACTATACAAAATGATCTTCTTTCCTGTCATAGTATATTCATATCCTTTGCCTTTATATTTTACCTGAGTGAAAAAATGCATCCCTTCCATCTCCAAGTACTCATAACACGAATCATGAATTAATTCCATATTACTAAGATTTATATATTCATTCATTGAATCATAAAAACCAATCGTTTC
>DASWYG010000418.1:0-10444 GCA_036405075.1 Bacteroidia bacterium
TTTGTATAAATTCACATCTAATTGATGATAAACCGTTTTTTATTAAACAAATATTTTCTTCTTTTAATATTGGTAACCCTCTTGAAACAATATGGAGTTATATAGTCCCTGAAATAAATGTTAGTCTAAATATTTCACCGAGAATATTGCTGCCACATAAGTTTATTGTTCCTGTTAAGTCGGATGGTTCAGTTGAAACAGAAAAAGATAAAATGCTTGGATTAGATTTTGGAGAGGTTTATTTTGAATTTAATTCAAATGGTAAATTTGGTTTTTCAAAAGAAGTTTCAGTTTCTATTGCTCCACCTTATATAAAAGGAATTATTCCAGGTACTGGATTAGAAGTTTCTTTTGAAAAAATAAAGCTAGATTTGTCTAAGGATTCAAATTTAATTGAAGCAATTAAAGATGATCGTCCATCTGATTTCATTGGTTGCTACATTACCGAAGCCACAATTGGTTTCCCTGCCAAATGGAACCACAACCCCGAAGATGCCGGTAACACTGCTCAAATAAAAGCTCGTAATTTGCTCATAGGTACCGGTGGCATTTCTGGCACTCTCTCCCTTGAAGCCATAGACCCTGATGCTGAAACAGCAGCTTTGCTGAAATTGCGATTGGGCGAAAACTTCAACATCTCACTGGATGCTTTTGCGCTTACTTTTCGTCAAAATGAGATATTGAACTCCCAAATCTCCGGTAAACTTACTCTCCCAGGTTTTAAACGCAAAGATGAGGAAGGCAATTATACCGAAGATCCCGTGGAACTTGATATTGAAGTGTTCATTGGCAACAATGGCGATTTTAAAATCTCTGCCTTGCCTGTTGAAGACCTAAGTTTCTTCATTGAAAAAGTAGCTAAAATTTCTGTTTACTCTCTGGCCGTTGGTGAAGAAAATGATAAATTCTATGCAGACATTTCAGGTGAAATAGATTTTTCAGAATTGATGAGCAATTTACCCAATATCACCACCGATATGCCAACCAATGTGCCCATCAGAAAACTGAGGGTGTGGGAAGATGGTAAAATTGAATTCGATGGCGGTACAATTACATTGCCAAGATCTGTTACTGTAACAGTTGGTCTTGCTAAATTAGTGGTCAACTCACTCTTGTTTTCATCAACCGAATTGTATCACGATGGCAAAAAAAGAGCCTACAATGTTATAGGTTTCGATGGCGATCTGAGCATCAATCCGGGTGTGGTGAACATGAAAGGTGATGGTATTAAAATTTATTACACCACCGATAACGTATCAGACCCTGATCCTGAAATCAACAGACCTGCCCATATCTTCATTCGTCTCGAAAGTTTGGAGTTGGACATAGTGGTGCCTGCCGGATCATTAAAGGACGATGCTCAATTTTACCTTCATGGCGAGTTGTCCATTAAGAATAAAGATGGAGAAGGGGCAGAAGAATTGCAGCATTACAGCGGTTCAGTTGATTTTGCTATTAAAGCAGCTAATATTTCAGGTTCTGCTGCAATAGAATACACACCTCAAATTCCAAGATGGTTCATAGATGCTCAAGTAGACATCTCCAGTGGACTAAAATTGGGTACTACCGGTTTGTCGGTATACGGCTTCAAAGGTTTAGCCGGTAAAGGCAAACGATTTGTCAAAGACGAAGAAGAAACCTAGTGGAAATTTTATAAAAAACCAACTACCGGAATCAATCAATCCAAATTCCAAAATCAAGATGGCTTTGCACTTGGAATGGGAGTTTCATTGGCCAGTGAAATTCAAGAAGGCAAACCGTTTTCATCCATTGTTACTTTGATTTTGGGCTTACCTGATGTGGTGATGCTCAATGGAAGGGCAGCCATCATGCAAAAACGAGTTGGGTTCAATGATCAACAAGATCCGCCTTTTTCTGTATTGTTGTCCATAGACAGTCAGTCCATTCAAGCGGGTATTGGGGTCAATACCAAATTTGGTCGATTTGTTGAGGTCAATGGGGCTGCGGAAATGGCCTATTTCTGGAAAGATGCCAAGGCTTGGTACATCAACATTGGGAAGGATTTGCCCGAGACCGATAGGATCAAAGCAAACATCGATAATATCTTTGATGCTTATGCTTATTTGATGCTGTCTGCAACCGGTGTGAGATTTGGTGCAGGTGCCAAATGGGAGCAATCCGGTGATTTGGGTAAAGCTTTTGGCTATGGATTTAAAGCTTATCTGGATCTGTATGCCCGTTTCAATTTCAAACCTTCGCACATGGGAGGCGGTATTGCTATGGGAGGCGAAGCCTTTGTCAACGTATCTAAATTCAAATTGGCATTCTTGCTGGATGCCTATTTGCAAGCTGAAACTTATAAACCAAAACAAATCAAAGGTGGCCTTGATGTAAAACTCGAGTTGCCAAAACCTTTGAAAAGTAAAGGCCTACATCTAGAGTTCAATTGGATATATGAAACCGAGAGGGATACCGATCCCCTTCATATTCTGCCAACAGAAACAAGCGATGCACAGGCCATACAAGCAATCAACATGTTGACCGGTGAAGTGTTCAGCATGGGCAACCTCAATGCCAGTTATGCCTCTATGGACGATTACCCAGTCATTCCGGCAGACAGCTTTGTGGACGTTACATTTATGAACAGCCCACGCTTGAACATCACTGCGTCAGATTCTATAGTGATAGGGGGTGAAGTTACAGCAGTAAATCACTCTCAATTGATCCCGCCTCAAAAAGGTATTTCGGAACAAGTCAGACATACCTTCGAGATCAATGGGGTTAAAATTGAGGCCCACAATGGCAGCAGCTGGCAAGCTTATAATGTTTTTGAAGCCTCTGATACCATCAAGGCCATTCCTGAAATTGTAACAGCCCTGGGCTCTAATGCCAATTACCTGAAAACATTGCCACAGGCATTCTGGCAACTCAGCACCGCAGGCTCCAATACCACTTTGAGGGTAATGGCCGATAACATGTTCTCTTACCTCAATCAAAATCTGAAAGGAAGTATTGAAATAGAAAGATTGGGATATGAAGGTGGTGTTGTGTTCTGCGAACAAAGCAAGATTCAGGAGAAAGAAATCAATTGGGACAATGTGAATGTCGGTGATACCTACAATGCCAATCAGTATTACAACAAAGATGGTGTTCGATTCATGGTGTATACCAAAGACGGAGCTGTGCAAGAACTCAATTTGTATAGCCTGAACAATGGTCTCGAATTCAGTGAAACTGATGGTGTTGAACTGGTGTTTTCTGAACCTCAGGGTGTGGTGAAACCCAAACTCAGTGTGCCTTCAGGCAATTATTTGCATGTTGAGTACATCGGTAAAACAGTTGATGGGGTTGATCACAACAATTTCCCAATTGAGAAATATATCTCATTGAGAACCGATAAACTCAATGCTTCTCAAGTGGCTGCTTATGCAGGTTATACAGATGATGAAGCACCTGTATTCAAAGTTCGCATCACTTATTACAAAACCGATATGCTCAATTCAGATCACGATTCTGTTTTGAGAATTGGATACTCAACAGTGCCGGATGCTTATTACAATCGCTGCAATGGCCTAGTGATGATTGATGATGTGATGTTGCTTGGAAAAGCATTTGAAGCAGCGGATGTCAACGATGTGTATGCAAATGGATATTCAGGTGGTAACATCATCGCTCATTGGGAACTCAATGGCAATGGCAATGATGCCTCAGGTAATTCATTCAATGGTTCTGCCACCAATTCACCTATAGCTTGTCCTGGTCGAAACAATTCTACTTCAAATGCCTATCATGTGGGCAGATGCGGATTGTATTCATCATCGGCTTCCAGATATTTTGAAGTATCACATAGCTCGGCTTTGTCTGTGGGCAAAGAAAACTTTAGCATCATGGCCTGGATAAAAATTCCGGCCAATGCTTCTCAACAGATACTGTTCAAAGACAATTGGTACATTGGTCAGAAAACCATTGTGTCTAAAATGGATAAAACGGATGGCGGATATCAGTTTTATACTGAAACATACAAAGATATTAGCGCTCAAAAACTAAAAACCAATTTGTGTTTCGAATACAAAAAAGATTCGAGTTTGGGGCAATACATTCCAAAATTCACAGCAGAATGCAACGATTTGATCGATGGCGAATGGCACCATGTTGCAGTGGTTAAAACCTTTGGTTATGAAGCCACCTTGGGTATAGAAACCAATGTGGTCGATTTATATGTGGATGGTGTATGGTTGGAGAGAAAAGCGGTAGATATTCCTGTTTCAGGTGCATCGGATAAAGCGGCCATCGTTAAACTCAATTATTTGGATTTAAGCTCTCATTTGTTCAATTTGAACATTCCGGCTCAATCTGTACTCAACAGCATGAACAATAAAATGAAAGATGGATTGACCAAAACTGTTCAACCCATCTGGCGACCTGATACCAAATACCGCATTCAAATTACAGGAAATGAGATCATAGATGGGGTCAACAACAGTTCGACCTACACAGTCAATTTCCAAACCAAAGGGGCAACGGGTTATTTCGAAAAAGAAGGAGTTGAGATAGATGATGATAAATTCAAATTGGGGCGCATACAAGGCTATATTGATTATGAGCGTTCGCATCCTAATGCAGCGGGTAATGTGCTCGATTCAAAACCACTCTACTATGAAGGAGCTGTTTTGAATTTGTTTTACAAAGCGCCTTATATGAACCTGATGTTCGATCAATGGTCAACCTATCAAGGCATCAGCGCAACTGAATACAATTTGAAAGTACAAGTCATGGACTCCAGAACAGCCGAAAATGTTTCATCTGAACTGGAGCCTGAATGGACTTATAAAGATGAAACCCTTGAATCGGAAGACATCAAAACCATTAACAATTTATTGGAGAATGGACCCAATTGTTGGGGGGACGCAGGTGGATTAAAACGCAAAACGGCCACAGCTGCTTTTGTATTGCCAAACTTGTTGCCGGCCAATCTCTATACCACAACTTATTTTTCAGTGAACAAAAATGCGGATCCGGATACTGAAGTTGAAGTACACAAACATGTATTTCAAACTTCGAGATATGCAAATTTTGTAGAACATATTTCAAGCTTTAGGTACAACAGACCTGAAACCATTCAGGGGGTACAAGTTGTTGAAGATTTCAATGGTGGAACCGGATCATTTTCGGCTTCTTCTGGATCTTCGCTCAGTATGTCACAAATGGTATTGGTTGAATCATCGCACAATCCGGCTGCGCAATTCACTTTCTCTACCATTTATGGGGTACCTTATGAAGTGGTCAGTGGTTTGAAAGGGTATTCTTATAATTTTGGAGGCAAGTCTGATTTCTATTGCAAAATAGATAAATACCCGCTCTATTCAGGCAATTTGATGAATCTAGACAGAGAGCCTCAGGAATTGGTGTATCGTTTTTATTCTGAAAAAACCGGTGATACGAATGTGGAATTCGGTTTGAAAAACAATAAAATTGGCATGCTTCAACATTTTGTCCTCGATTGGATGAAAGTAAGAGTTCCTGTTTTCAATGAGGTGTTGGTCAATAAAACGTTTACCGAAGGCAGTCTTGATGGTTTCCAGGGATTAAGTGGATCTACCATCAGTAACGCCGGAAATGAATTACACGTAGAAAACATCAATGCGCCCAAAACAGGTATCTATTTTGATACTTTAGAAGGCGTTACTTATACCATAACATTCGATATACTGGCAGCTTCTGCAAATGGAGGTGGTTCGCAAGATTTGTTTGCTTCAATTGGAGGCGGTATGCTGTCTCAGCTGTTAAACGTCAGTGGTTCATTCCCACAAACATTAACTTGTAGTTTTACTGCGAACAGTTCCGGAACTAAACTGCTGGAAATCTATTTTGATTCGCCAACTACGCTGGGAACAACTGAGTCATTTGATATCGACAATTTTAAAATTGAACATTCAGTGTCAACTGCATTCGATCTGATTGGTACTGATTTCAGTTCAGGTCCCGGAGGCTTGGGTGTCAATATTCTCAGTCATTTTGAGCCCCAAGGGGTCTTGTATGTAGAATCTGATTCTACAGTTCCCACAGTTGAAATGCCATTGACCTTGGAAGCCAATGCCAAATACAATTTAAAATTCAAAGTGCCAGCTCAGTCCTATAATGAGGGTGAATTGAAGATGAGAATACAAGCAGGATCATTATTTGATGAGGAATTGGAAGCAGGTACCGGTGCTGAATTGACTTTTGATTTTGAAACCACAACTTCAGAATCGGTCGATCTTAAAATCTCTCTCAAAGATGCAAGCTCAAGTGAATTGGAGTATTTTATGCTCGATGATTTTTCTTTGACCTATTCCAAAACAGATGATGTGGTTGTTGAATCAATGTTTGAAAGAACCATTGAGTTAGACAGTGGAAATGTGGATGCATTTAAAGCCATATTGAATGATTCTGAAGAGCAAGATACCGAGTGGTTAGCTGCGCTTCCTCTGAAATACGATCGTCTCATAGCCGCTCCATTGGGTTCATTCCAGGCTTGTGAAAGATTGGAAATTCAAAAGTTCATCAATCAGGCCGATGATGATGCATTGTTGGGACTGATCATCAGAAGTCCGGAACCTTTGTTCATGCCGAATTTGGAAGGCGCTGATCTTGAAAATTCATTAACAGTGACATGTGAATTGCCCGAAAGTGCAGGCACAGTCAGTGAATTTAAATTGGTGTATTCTAAAGACAGAACCTCTGTTTTTATTACCAATTCTGATATGGATATCCCTTATGGAGAGTACCATTTTGATTTCAAATATTTAACTTATAACGGAGCATCTTATGCCGTTAAACAACCGCTCACCGATGAGTATGAATTGGTGGTCAATGTGATTTAATTAAAACTATGAATACAGCTTTTCTGAGACTTACAAAAGTCGAGAATCAGGCCAATGAGATAGGCAGCAGATTCCATGTAAAATTTTCAGGTGCACCATTCACCGAAGGCAGCAAACAATTTAGTTTTGGACTGTCGAATGGCGATATAATTGAGTTCAACAGGAACTTGTATGCCTTTGATGTATCCAATTTTCCAACCACCATAACGGTTAGTATTGAACTCAGTTCGGCTACTTTAAGCCCATATACGGTCAATCATGGAGTGGCTTATACCGGTGGAGATGATGGTACTTTTATTGTCAATGTGGTGCCAACCGGATACCCGCCAACCTCTAAAATAGTGTTGCATTTTGCTTACAATTCAAGAACTAAAGTCAATGAAGTTGACTACTTTGATGATGCACTGGATGTATCTGATTGTTTCAGAAGGTTGATGCTCTGGGAGTCTTTTGTGATAGGAAATGCTACTCTTTCCAGTAGCTACAACGATTTAAAAGCTAAGCTTGTGACACTGATGACCAAGCTCAATGCCATTTCTTCAGATTATGACTATGGTGTTTTGCTTTACAAAGATAACATTTCATTGATCCATAATTTCAACGCATTTATGGAGAGATTGGAAAGGATGAAAGATGATTTCAAATGGGTGAAAAATTACAGTAAACTCAATGAATTTGACACAGCCTTTAGTGACTTTATTTCTGAGTTTGCTCAGTTCAAATCGGATATGAACAGCAATGGTATCAATCCATGTGAATCAGGTACATTGCAAGATGTTTGGGGAGATTTGGATGATGATTTTAAAGCGAGGTTGAAATGTTTTTGTAAAGTCTTTGCTCTTGATGGCACTTTGCCTACCGCCTTGCAGTCTGTTCTAAATACCTTGAAAACAAAAGTAGATGCTTTGAGGACGGATTTAATCGCATTTCAAGGAGTTCAGTCATCGGAAGCTCAAAACCCATCTGGAGGCAATTACAAGGCAATTTCTTATTACAATCAGATTTCATCAGGTTCTTCATATTGTGATCGAGCAAACGAAGTGTTTGAGTTGTTAGAATGGGTGAACAAAAATCGCAGTGGTTTGGTTGATATATCTCCAAATACTGTCGATCAGTTCATCAATGATCTATCCTTAGACTTAAGATCATTGGATGCGGTTTTCAGAGAATTGGAATTTGCTTTACCCGGTGTTTGTAAAGAATTTGATCCTGGTTTTAATTGGGCAGAGGCATTGATTCAATCGCCATATATTTACCTGCAAGCTTGCGGTGCCGATGCCGCAGATCCCTATACAGAAGGCGTCCATTTAAGATGGTCCCTGATGAAGGAATTGGGTGAAAATCATTTGCCTAAAGGCAGTTTGGCCAATAATGGCAATACCTACTATGCGGATTTTGGTTATACCAAAGACAATGATTTTGTGGAATTGTACAAAACACCCTATTCTGACAAGGCCATCATCAGTATTGATCTATCTTCTGTCAACCCAAAATTTGAACAGTTTGATCCTGTAAAAAACACCTATACTTGGACATTCTCAATCAGTTCTACTACAGCAACAACTGCTCGATCATTTAAAAATGATGTCTATTTTACATTTGCAGATAAGACACAATACGATGCTGTGAGGATGAGCAATAATCCACTCAGCAATGCATTGAATTTCATGAAAGCATACACTGGGTTGGTAGATGTAAGTGTAAGTAAAAAATTAATGTTTGCTTACAAATTTGAACTGAGCAATGTGGCACCAGTAGGTATGGGTAATTTCTTACATGAAGTGATCAATTTGCCTGATTTGTCTGAACTCAATAATTTGAGAATTACCAGAAGGAAAATGGATACCGGCATTACTTTCAATGTTGAAGATGTAGGTGAAAATATGGCTTCCATCAGATTCAGAACCGAGATGGGCACCTATCCAGCGAAAGTGCATTTGGAAACGTATACTGATTTTTTAAGTACAAGGGCGTCTACAGATTGGTCGGATATGGGTGATTTCGGATTGACAATGACCGATTCTGTTGCGTATGATAGACTGGATGACAGCGGTGCATGGAGCGTCAATAACCAATGGCCAAAATACAACGATGGTGTCACCGTTAGGGTTCAAAATTACAAAGACAAATGGGACGAGGCAGATGCAGGTTTGAAAAATTCTGTAGACCAATATTTGGACAGAAGTAAAACTGACTTAAAAGCCTTGGAGTTTTTTGATGCTGCAGGTGAAGATAATTCAGCAATTGTGCCATTCAGTCATTTGGATATACTTCAACTCAATGCTTTGGATTTTCACCAGGCAAGGATGCTGGGCTTGGGGCATATTGACGATGCATCCATCACTCAAAAATATGTCTACATGGTTCAATACAGAACCAATCCCATGTTAAAAGACAATCGCAATGCACCTTTGTTGAACCATCACTACATGTCATTGCCGACAGATAAATCTGATTTACGACTGCCACTAAAACCTGATGCATTCGTTACATTTGGCATGGAAGGCAAAGACCCTTGTTTACTCAATAAATTACAAGATGAAGATGGTCATGCAAAAAATGAGCCTGTAAGATTTGTAAACATACACAGGGATAAATTTGATTATGAAATCAATTTAGAAGATTTTTTTCAAACATCAACTAATTTTGATATTGCAGAACTTGCATTGCCGGTTTTATATGGCATCAAGTACCGAGAAACAGGTTCTTCATTTCAAAAACCTGATTTGTTGCACGATCCTGAATTCAAAGATTATGACGGTGGCTTGTTGACCGAAATTGATGAGATGGTACCGGTATTGGACACTGGTGACAAATTGTACATGCACCTTGAAACCAATGAAGGAGATCATCAATATGGCATTTATGGCATCAATTGGTTTTCGAGGGCCTCAGAGCTGAGTGATCCTGCCGATGCTAATGATACAGCTTTTAACGACTCTGTTAAAATACTGCCTCCTGACAATATTCAAGCACATTATATTCAGAAGGAAAATTCACTGATATTTACCACACAAACCGAACAAGATGATTTGGTAACAAGAAATACCAGTGATCCCGGTGAAGACAATTGTCAGACCAGAGTGAATTTCAATTGGGGTTATTTGCAACATTATACCTACCCTGAATGCAATCAATTTGAATTTTTCTTCAGGGAAAATTTACCGATGTTGGTAGAAGGTAAGATCAATAAGATCGAGTCTTTCGGCAATGGAGAATTCAATTTATACAGCCAATCATACACCATAGTCAGTGGAAAAGAAATTCAAACAATAACACCAACACTATCTGGTTCAGATTATGCCAAATTTGTTGGAGGCCGCTTGGTTTCTGATGGCGGATTGTATACGGTTGTCAGTATTAGCTCCAGTACATTGGGACCTGTTATAAGATTCAAGGCAGAGAGTTCACACACGGCGCAACTCGATAACAATGGTGGTACGTCAGGATTTTGTGTACCATTATTGCCCAAAGTTTCAAAGATTTTTCAGCTAATTGAAAACTTATCCAATGAAGCCAATTGGAATACACTTTCCAGAACAGTTTCAATTGTAAAGCATTCAACAAGTACCATAACAGTTGATGGTGAAATTCGCGAATACGGTGGATTGAAAGGTACT
>DASWYG010000419.1:0-10587 GCA_036405075.1 Bacteroidia bacterium
TCATTGATCATCAATCAACCCAATAGTTTAAGCACAAATATTTCGGGTAAGGTACCCGGTACATTTGTTTTCAATTTGAGAAACAGGTGCACTGATGGCTCCAATGCCAATGATCAGGTTACCATTACAATATTGAGTACCACCAAAGCCATTGCAGGTCCGGATCAAGATTTTTGTCCGGGCACTTATGATTTGGCAGCCAATCAGCCCGGCAGTGGAGAAACCGGCACCTGGACCTATATAGACAATTCAGGTGATGTACAAATACTAAACATCAACAACCCCATCTCAAGCTTCAGTACATTTCCCAGCAATGGCGGAATAAGCACTCTAAGATGGACCATTTCAAATGTCAATGGATGTTCTTCTTATGACGAAGTGCAATTGACCAATTTCGGTGGTGTGATGCCGGTTAGAACCGCTGATTCAATTACATTGAGTCAATGTTATTCAGTATTCACTTCTAGCAGTTTGATCGGCAGTTTTTCAGGACGTGGATTGGGCGGACAAAGTGCTTATTGGTCAGCTTTAAGTGGCCCAAATTTACCTACAATGGGTAATATCACTACTGACAGTGCTTTTGCTTCCGGTTTAATCGAAGGTGAATATTACTTTGAATACAGTGTCAGCGGGCCTTGTGCCAATGGCAAAGACACTTTGAAGGTCATAGTGCCGACGCCTTTGGGTGAACTTTCACCAAGTACAGGTCAAATCATTTATTTGTGCGATCGACCTACTATATATGTGCTCAATGCATCGCCTCCAATATATGTCAATGACACATGTACCTGGCGACAAATTTCAGGACCAACAACCGTAACTTTTAATCCAATCAATACAGCCAGTACAACAGTTAGTGGACTAAGCGGTCAGGCGAGAGATTTCTATCAATTCAGTTACACGATGGAAAATCCACTCACACGCTGCATTCAAAGTAGTTTGTTTACCATTACATATCTGGATTCTCCCGCTATTAGTACTTCACCTAATAGAATTCTACTTTGTAATCAAGATACTGCTCTTTTACGATTCAGAGATACCGGGGGCAGATTCACTACATTTACTCAATTAAGCGGACCCAAAAACGCCACTTTTAACAACATTTCTTCTGACAATATCTCAAAATACGTTGATGTTAGCGATATGGATGTTTCCGGAACATACATTTTCAAAATCAGAAGAACTTCAGGCTTCGGTCAAGGTTGTACTGAAGTTGAAACCGATGTGAGGGTAATTACATCCATGCAACCCGGGCCTGCAACCGCAGGCAGTAGTCAGCGACTCAATTGCAATGTTGACACAACACAATTGGCAGGAAATATACCAAGTGAAGGAATTGGTTATTGGTATCAAAACTCTGGCCCCAATGTTTCCCAAATAGATGACACCACTTATCACCTCACAACTGTTAGAAACCTGATAGGAGGAACTTATCAATACCGCTGGTACATAACAGGTGGACAAGCCTGTAACCCTACTCAAGACGATGTGGATGTGTTAGTCGCTGATACTCTTCCGATATCTGCTGCAGGAGGAACAGATCAAACCATTTGCTTTAAATCCGTTTTAAATTTACAAGGTAATTTGCCCAATGCCGGCAGTTCAGGTGTCTGGAGGGTTTTTCCTGATTCTGGTATTGTATTCACCGACAGCACAAACCATATTACTGATGCGAATGGCATGGATTCGGGTAAAATTTATAATTTCATCTGGACCATATACAATTCTTGTGGTTTCAAAAGCGATACGGTTGCTATCACCATCACTTCTGATGTTGCAGCCATACCATCTGATGCAGGCGATGACAGGTGTTTGCCTGACACAACAAGCATTTTCACTTTAGATGGTAATATTCCCTGGCCGGGTACGGGCAAATGGACTCAAAGCTCCGGTCCAAGTTCCAGCATAGTGAATGATACAGTTTATAACACTGCTGTTCTGCCTTCGGGTCCGGGACATTATGTTTTCAAATGGACCATTGGTAATTCGCTTTGTCAATCGGGCAATGATTCAGTGATGATCAGTATTTCGGATACGGTTACGCCGGCATTTGCAGGTGCCAATGTTGACACTTGTTCAAACAACCTGATACTGAGTGGCAATTTACCCATTTTTGGGAAAGGCCATTGGTCATTGAATATTGGCCGCATCAATGGCAATATGACTCATCCTGACTCCAATGTTACAGAAGTTCTCTCATTGTCTCAGGGCACATACATTTACAGATGGACAATAGACAATGGTGCTTGCGGCATATCGTTTGATGATGTGAAAGTAAACATCGCCAATCCCAATACTGTTCCTGTAGCACAAACCGGACAGTTATGGTGCAGTCCAAGTTTCATTTTATTGACCGCTAATAGAATTACTTCAGGAAAAGGCTATTGGAGCATGCAGGGTGTCAACCCAACTACTCCATTCATAGCTCAAATAGATTCTCCTACTACAGCAGCAAGCGGATTCAATGCCGGCATCTACACTTTTAAATGGAATTCGTATAATCCAATGGGCATTTGTCCTGATCTATACAGCTTGCGTTATGACACCATCATTTATCCTGCCAACGCAGGTAACGATGCAATTTTATGCAGGGTATACAATTACCCATTGAATGGAACTGCGGGCAGCAAAGGCTACTGGAGACAGATCAGCGGCGACACAGCCGATCTGGATACAACAGGCAATAATTCTGCAGTTGCCAACAACATGAGCTCTGCAGGTTCGCCATATTTGTTTGTATATGAAATATCTCCTTCTTATGGTTGTGCGAACCCACTTGACACCATGAGGATCGACATTTATGATTCGACCACTACCCCTAATGCGGGTCCGGATCAGAACTTATGCGATGCCGATACTTTTCATTTATCGGGCAATGATGTGAGTCCAGACAATGGCTTATGGTCACAGGTGAATGGACCTATGATAGGTTCTTTTGAAAACAGCAGCAATGAAAACACAAGGTTTTATGGGATCAATGGTGGTTCTTATTTATTGAAATGGACCAGCAGCAATTTGGGATGTGTGAAAAGTGACTTTGTTTTGATTCGAAATTATGACAGTTCCTTGGCTTCATTTGCCGGCAATGACACCAGTATTTGTCCACCCTTGCTACAGCTCAATGCCAATATTACAGGACAACACAGTGCACATTGGCATCAGATCAGCGGGCCTGATACAGCTATATTTTTATCAGGCATTGATCCAAATACTTCTGTGAGCAATTTGGTAAAAGGCACTTATGTTTTTGAATGGATCATCACCAATGGTTATTGTCCCTCTACAAGAGACACAGTGGTGATCAGCATACCTTACGACCAACCTGATGATGCTTTGGCCGGCAATGACACGGCATTATGCAATCAAACCGGTTTGAATCTGAATGGTAATTCACCAAGTATAGGAAGTGGTTCATGGTCGCAGATATCCGGCATATTGGTCAACTTAGTTGACGATACATTGTACAATTCAGGGCTATCCGGTTTAGATACAGGAACAACTCTGTTGGAATGGAAAATCACCAATGGCAATTGTAGCAATACAGATACCATGAGTATCATCAATTATCAATTGCCAACTGAAGCCAATTGCAGTCCTGACTCAGGGTTCTGCTTATACAGTCCTGTAAATATTTATGCAAATGCACCAAGTACAGGCATAGGCAAATGGACCGTTGTAAGTGGATCTGCAAATGTGGTAGACAGCAACAGCAACATCAGTGGTGTTAGCGGTTTAAGCGCGGGTACTTTCAAATTTGAATGGTCGATATCCAATGGCATTTGTGCATCAGATAAAGACACTGTTACCATCAGCATAGATTCTATTCCATCATTAAGCGATGCCGGACCAGACAAGCAAACCTGCCTATCAATGGTTACATTGTCAGCCGGCAAACCCAACAGTGGAATTGGCACCTGGCACTTTATCAGTGGCATGAATACCCCCACCTTGTCTGACCTCAATTCAGATACCAGCACGGTCAGCGGACTTGACAGCGGCAGCTATTCGTATGAATGGGAAGTAGCAAAGGGAAGTTGTAAAAACAAAGACACCATGCTCATTCGCCTGACTGATCCTCAATTGAATGACCAGTGTTTACAGGCCACTGAAATAACCGATCCGGGGGGCAATTTCTATGGCGACTTGTGTGGTGCCAAAAAATTTGGAGCGGAGCCAAGTACTGGAGGATACGACGCTTGCAATACCATTTTCTATCGATTTAAAACCATTGGCTACAATTATGTCAAGTCCATTAACATCAACATTACTGGCATGAACAATTGTCCGGGAGGCATCAGAGTAAGCTTGTTTGACTCGGGCGCTTGTCCGGGGCTGGGGATGCAACATGATTCAACGGTTTTCATGACCGGCAGTGGTTTGGTGGTATTTGACAGTTTGAAATCCAATCAGGCTTATGTATTGGTGATAGATGAATTCAGAATTCCATGTGGCAAAACCGAATGCAATCTGGTGTTCAATGTAGGAGGTAATGCCTTACCGGTTGAAGCTTTTGATTTCGATGCCGTATCAAGGGTCAGAGGTAAAGCTGAAATAACATGGAGGTCTGATTTTAATCCTGCCCGACTCAGGTATGATCTTTACAAGATCGAATCAGGATATAAAACCTTGGTTGGTTCATTGCCATCCAATAACCAATCGGGCATCAATGCTTATAAAATCAATGATCTTGCGGTATACAGTTATCCGGTAGAGTATCAGTTAATGTCTATTATGAAATCGGGTGACATAAAAGAGGCTGCAAGAAAAACATTGAACTGGGAAAATGCTTCGCCGTTCAAATTGTATCCAAATCCAAGCAATTCTATTGTAACAATTTCAACTGAAGATGTAACGGTACACAGGCAAGTAGACCTATACATATACAACTCATCAGGTGTTATGATCGAGTCTGTCAATTCAGTGAGTTTCTTCGAAGGCAATGTCAAAATAGATGGCCGCGATTGGGCTCCGGGCTTGTACCATGTACTGCTTTACTCAAACGGTAAATTGTTTACCTTGAGTTTGGAGATAGTGGATTGAGAGGGTGAGTATTACCTCTTCGTCAACAAAACCGCAATCAAAACCATTACAGAACCTGCTACTAAAAACCACTTGATCTTTTTGGTTTGATCGGTGTATTCGTAGTTGTTTTCGCTGATGGTCACCTCTACGGCATTCACATTGTTGGTGACTTTGCGAATGTTCAAGGTATAGATCATCAAGGTCTTTTTCTTTCTACCTGAATAAAACCCGGGATTCCAGGCCGGCATTTCGGTGATAACACGTTCGAGCTCTGTTGCCATATTGGCATTTGTAAAAGACAGTGTTTTATAATCTGAGACCAAACCATCTTTGCCAACATAAAAAGATATCTTAAACTTGTCGCCGGTAAAATCCAATGATGCGGCTGTATTTCGCAAATTGAATCTACTTTCTATGTAGAACAGAAAATCCTCATCACTCAATCCATAAACAGGAGCGCAGGTAATGGTATCTTCAGGTCGAATATAGGTGGAGGTATCTTCAGTATTCCTAAAGACTTCAACTTGGGCATTGAGAGAAAATAAGCTGAATATGAATAACGTTAAAAAAAGCTTCCTCATTCCGACTTCACTACCTTTGTTACTTTGTACCCGTCGCATTTTATTACATATACACCATTGGCCAATGCACTTAAATCCAACACAATTTTACCATCTACAGGTATGGCATTAATGGTTTTTACCAATGCGCCGTTGATGTTATAAATGTATAATGTTTCAGCTTCATAACCCAAATCAGATGACTCCAAAACAAATGTTGATTTTGTAGGATTTGGATAAGCATTGAATGCAGGTGTATTTGCAATATCATTGATATCGCTTTCTTCTATGGTTACCGGAATTATGGTTGAATCTTTACAAGCAGTTTGGGTTGAGGTCAATACCAATTTGATGAAATATGTACCGGGAGTTGGATACCTGTGTGTTACAGTGTTAAGTGTACTGGTAAATCCATCGCCCATGTCCCAAAATACTTTCGCAGGTCCCGGATTGATGGGGGATACTCTGACTTGCTGCCAGGTCAATACCTCAAATTGGAATCCGCTGAAAGGTGTGGCTTTAACAGTAGGTTGTACTGCCACTTTAGGTCCAACGCAACCGGCATAAGAAGTGGATGCATAAAATTTGCGGCCGCTGTTCAACACCGAAGTCACCAAGGTTTTTCCGGTGCCCAATACCAAATCACCTGTATCTGTATCGTACCAGGTCACTGTTCCTGGACCACTTAAAGCTGAATTGAGCCGAGCTGTGTTTTTAGCACATATTGTATCGCCCCACAATTTGGTGAATGCAGGATAAGTATTGACCAAAGCTGTTACCAAAGTGCGTGTTGGACTTTTGCAGACACCGCTTGAAGTTTCTACAAAAAGCTGAGTGGTAGCAGATGGTTCCAGAGCATAAGTTGAACCAGTGTAAATCAGATTTCCACCCGTATTGGCATCGTACCAATCGGCAACACCAAAAGGAATAGAGACCGCTAAATATGCTGAATCACCTTTGCAAATGGTGTCTTTCATGATCGAACTTATTGAAGGATGGCTTTCAATAGTGAGGTTCATGGCTTCACGCGAACTGCCGCATACGCCATTGAATGCATCTGCATAAAATGTTTTAACTTCTCTGATAGTAGGCAAATATGAATAGGTGTTGCCAAGATTGATAGGGATTCCACCGGAAGCATTTGCAAACCATCTGATGGTTAAACCTGCCTGTGCATTTGCATTGATGGTAACTGCGTTTCCTGAACCCAAACAAACGATGGTATCATTGGACATGACTGGTGGTGCTGGCGCAAAATTAGCTCCAACCAATGCATCAACTTTCAATCGTGGCGATATCACACATTGAGCATTTGCTGCTTCTACATAAAATGAAGTATCTTTATTGAGCACTGGGGTCTGATAAACAGAACCGGTAAAAAAGGGTGAACCACCTACAGATTGAGTGTACCATTTGAGACTGCCTAAACTTGAGTTGGCTTTTAAATTGGCTTTTGAACCAGCGCATACTGAATCATTTAAAACCGAAAAGTTTTTGGGGTAATCCAATGCACTGATCTGAGTAACCCTAAACGAACTCAAGCATGTATTATTAACTGCCCGAATGTACATGGTATCACTTTTTGCTATTGGAAACTGGGTATAATCCGTTCCGGTGAAAAATGGTTTAGATGATGTCACTTTATCGAACCAGTCATAAGAAACACCAAAATCATTTGAATAGGTTCTTATTTTTAATGTATCACCAATACAAACTGAGGTTTGGCCTGAGAGTGAGGGCACATCGGGTTTAAAGTACAAGTCCTTAATGGCAGTGTCAGTACAACCATAAATCATATTGCCTCTGAAACCGTAAACGGTAGACACCAACATGATCTGATAGTTTTGTTTGTTGGCATATTTTACCTTTTGATCAACAGTGTATTGAATGCCGTTACCATTACCTACATCCCAGTAATGACAAAGGTACTCGTAATTGAATGAGCCAAAATTGAGGTATCGGTTATACATTTTGCTGCCTGCCATATTGCCTTTGGAAATATTGGTGAACTTAACTGTATCATTGATGTTGTAACAATTGCTTTTGATGGTAAAATCGGTTCCAAAACTGTATTTCACATGCGGATGTAAGAGTATGTCACAATCAAAAGGCACACTGCCTACATTTAAATTTCTGCCATTGTACCACAATCCGCTGATAGCCCCGCAATTGAGATTGAATCTTTTACCATCGCCTGCATTGTAATTGTTTGTAACAACTCCTGCAGACATAGTGGTACTGTCGGTTTCAATTGTGATGATGTAATTGCTGTCCAGTGTGATTGCAGCCCAATTGGCATGTTTTTCAATTTTTGTCAATTGACCACCGCCAAATGTTGAATCGATGGTAACAGTATCGCTTCGAAGAGGTAAGCCTCTTGGCAAACTATCAGGACCTGCTTTGTATACATTGCAGATCAGGTTCATTTTTTTAGATGGGGGTGGATTGCCAATAACGAAAGCATAAAAGGTAAAACCTCTTAATGATATGGGTTTGGGACAAGAATACAATTGACCCAAGGATCTGCCACCTGAAACGGAAACTGTATAAAGTGAAGAAGCTCTGTATCGGGGGAATTCTACAGTATCCACATCGCATGATTTGGGATTGGTAGCACTTCGTTTCGGACTATTGGACACAAAACTTTGTTTTACCAGATCATCCTTGATGACAACATTAACACTTTTTATCTGAGCCTGTACAAAATGTGTAGAGAGCAATAAACTCAAGAGGAAAGTAAGTTTTTTTATCATAGGTCGTAAAATTAAAACGAATCTATTGATAAATTGCCTAAATTCCAAATCAGAAGATTAATATTTCATCAATTTTACAAATGACGTCATGAACTTGTATTCTGGATATACAAGGGTTATCCGGATGTACACAATGTATCTGATCACAAGGGTTGCATTCCAGTACATGGTGAAGGACTGCTCGCTTATCAGAACTGGGGTAAAAAACATCCGGTACACCAGGTCCGTAAAGTGCTACAAGTGGCACATTGAAAGCAGAGGCGATGTGCAATGGTCCGCTTTCATTGCCCACATAAAATTGGGCTTTTGAACACAAACAAGAGAATTGAGAGAGCGTGTAATCTCCTATAAAATCATAGGTTGCAAATTCGAGCCCTTCTGCTATTGTCTGAATGGTGGCAAGGTCTTCATTGGCTCCGGCAAATACAATATCTAAGTTGTACTTTGCATGCAGATATTCCACAATTTTCCTGAATTTCAATGGCTCCCATTGTCTCAGTTTTCTTCTTGCTCCTGCGTGAATGATGGCAAACTTTTTAATGTTTCTCTGATGGATGAATTGTTCTACAATTCGGGAATCATTTTCAGAAAAGTATAAAACAGGACGTTCTTCAATGATTTCAGGTTTCAACAAAGGCAAAACAGATTGAAAATTGGTTTGCAATTCATGCAATTGTTTTCCTTTATTTTTGAGCCTAACCTCTGCCCTGCCGCATCTATATTTTACACCATACCGAATTGCTTTTTTTAATGTTTCAAAAGTGCCTCGAAGCTCAATAACAGCATCAAACTTTTTATTAAAATCTCTTATTTCCGTAATAATTTCATCAATGTTTGGATCATATTGAATCAGGTTTTTGACGAATGGTTTGCACAATACAGTTAAATGTACATTTGGGTAACTGGATCTAAGTGCTTTAAACACATGAGTAGCTGTTGCCATATCTCCAATCTCATCCCATTTCACAACCAGTACCGACTGAATTTTGGGGGCATAACCCTGTTTAAAAAACAATCGATTGAACAATGCATTTGCTGCATATAACAATTGTTCGGAGGAAGGCAATTTTATTCGCATGGGTACAATAAAATTCTGGAAGGCACTGCGTCGGTTTGTAAGGATGGTACTTGCATGCTCAAACCATAGATACCATCCTGAATTTGATTTTCTATGTAAATCAATTCTGTAATGGTTCGGTCTTGGGGTGCATTGCCATCTATAAGAAACCAGTTTTTATGTGCACTGAGTCGACCCTCATCGCTTTCTTTATCAATACTGGGCAGATCGGTCAAAATGTGTTTAAAGCCCAAGTCTTTCAGTAAAGTCAAAACTTCCGGATCAAAATAAACAGGATTGGTATCGGAATAGTTTTTATGCAATTTGTCGGCCTCATTGGGCAGCGTTCTTACCACTATTGCTTCAAATTGTTCATTATTGTCATTGATGTTCAAAGCCTCTTTATTGATGATTTTGTCATTGCCTGATATTACAGGTTGCACTGTAATGAGTTTACACAATTGAAGTGCAGGAATTTGGATGTGTCTCATATCAAAATCGACATTGGCAACATGTAAAGCACATTCTGTGTGGGTGCCGCTTGCATGAGGATAGAGTGCAATTTTTTCGCAATTCACACTGCCTCCTGCTGATAGATTACCACTGAACTGAGGACTTTCAAAATACGCAAATGTTGGATCTTCTAGAAAATAGCAGTTGACATTAGCACTTTTTCTAATGGCAATACTGATGTCCAAAGATCGAGTCAAATCAATTTGATACGGCTTTCCGTGGTGTTGCAGCTGAACTTTCATCTGTAGGCGAAAGTAATAAAATTGAAGGCCAGTACAAAATTGATTTCAATTCTCATGTTCTTGTCAAAATGAGAATAAACCCTGTTCAAAAACGTTTGAATAAAATATAAAATCGGGTTTGGATACAATTATAAATATCCTTTAATTGCAGGGGGGTAAAGGCCAAGAGATGGAGTTCAACAATTATAGCACGAAACAATATCTAAAAGTGATACTGTTGCTTTTAGCGATGGCCATTGGTTTGTTCTCTTTGTATTATTCCAATCGCATGGTGGTAAAACTGTCTTTGGAAGAACGCAAAAAAATTTCTCAATGGGCAAGGGCTCAGGAACTTATTGCCAAATCTGACCCCAACCAAGACATTTCTTTCTACGTTACCATCGTGGATTCGAACTCCACAATTCCTGTGTTTTTAGCCGATGAATCAGGTTTTCTATCTT
>DASWYG010000420.1:0-16198 GCA_036405075.1 Bacteroidia bacterium
CCATTTTCATTTAGTATTGGAGATATTACAGTATCTACCCAGTAATAACCACCGGATTTATTTCTGTTCTTGACTTGCCCTCTCCATATCTTTCCTTTCAGAAGGGTCTTCCACATTTCCTGAAAGAATGACTTGTCGTGATAATCTGAATTGATGATACTGATGTCTTTGCCTATGAGTTCAATTCGACTGTATTGTGAAACTGTACAAAAGTGTTCATTGACAAATAGTAATTTACCTTCTTTATCGGTTATGGAAACAATAGAGCCGTTGTTGACTGCATTCTGATAGGAAGTAAAAGCATTTGACATGAAGGCATTCAACTTATAGGGAGTAATGTCTTGAACAAAAGCTTCAAGCATTAAATTATCGCTTTCAATTTGTTGATAAGAAACAATTTCCTTCACCCATTTGGTTCTGCCTTGTTTGGTGATGATTCTGTATTCATTCACCATTGGCAATTGGTGATCGATTTGTTCCTGACGTTTATTTCTAAGCCATTTGCGGTCATCCGGATGAACCAGATGATCAAAAGAGATGATGTGATTATAAGTAATTTCTTCAGGTGAGTACCCAAATATTTCTGTGCATTCTCTTCCCACTACCGTGATGGTAAAGTCTTTGTCAAATTTAGCTTTGAGAAAAACGCCGTAGCCAAATTTTTGCATTTGTTCAAACAAATGCAGGCCATAAGACAATTGTTCAGCTTCCATGGTAGTATAAGTTTGAAATTCCTTTTTAAATGAGGGCTATTTCAATAGTCTGAGAATTTTATTGATCTTGTGAATAGTCAGTGGTTTAATGATATAATCCTTTACTATGCCATACTTCTGTGCTCTTTCCATATCTCTCGAATCAATTGAAGAGGTAAAAATAAATACAGGTATTTGTTTCTTTGTATCCAATTTCACCAATTCATCCAAAAATCTCCATCCATCCATTACCGGCATATTAAGGTCGATCAATATCACTGATGGAATATTTTTACCTGTTTCCAAAGCTACCTTTAAGGACTCCAACGCATCATTTGCCTTTGTAAATGTAGAGAGCTTTTCGCAAAACTCTACATTCTTTATTATGATATCAGTCAGGTATATGATTACCTCATCGTCGTCAATGATGTAAGCCAATTCTACTTTACCCTGATACATTTGTTACCCTTAAATTTTTTAAATCGGCACAAATAAAATCAATTTATTGAGAAATAAAAATCAGTTTAAAAAAATAGCGAATATAAAATGTGCATTTTTAAGGTTTTACAAGTCATGCACGCTAAAAAATAATGTTTGTCAGGCCAGAGAAATAATGCCGATTTCAGGTCTAATACCCAATCTGCCCGGATATCCCAAATAACCAAATCCTCTGTTGACGTATAAAAACTGCTCACCATTGTTATACAATCCTGCCCATTGTTTGTACATGTATTTTACAGGACTCCATTTTATCCAGGCCGATTCGATACCAAATTGAGCACCATGGGTATGACCAGATAATGTTAATTGAATGTCCGTATAAGATTTTGTTACTTCTTTTTCCCAATGACTTGGATCGTGAGACAATAAAATTTTAACCGGAACAGCTTCTACTCCTTTTATGGCTTGTTCTAAAAATCCATACTTAGGAAAATTGCCTTTAGCTCCATAATTCTCTACACCAATCAATGCGATCCTTTCACCATTTCTCTCTAACAAACGGTTTTCATTCAATAAAATGTCCCATCCCATTTGCTTGTGAATGGCTATTAAACTTTCAAGGTTTGCTTTTTGCATCGGCGACATGTGAGATTTATCTCTTTCAGGTTTCTTTCTGAATTCAATTGCATCCGGCCAGTTATGGTAATCACCATAATCATGATTGCCCAATATACTAAAGACACCCAAAGGCGCTTTTAACTGAGAAAAAATAGCAATGTATTCATCATTCATTTCCGCTGCCAATGAATTGACAAGGTCGCCGGTAAAGAAAATCACATCCGGTTTTTCATTCATCAATTTTTGTATGCCTTTTACAACTGCCCTTTTATCCCAAAAACTGCCCGAGTGTATATCACTCAAATGGCCAATTTTCAAACCTTTGAATGAATCAGGCAAACCTTTCATACTGACTTTGGTTCTGTGAACTTTATAATCGTGTGCGCCTTTGATGATGCCATAACTTAAGCCTGCGAAAGTTAATCCGCCAATACCTGCACTGATTTGCGAAATGAATTTCTTTCGACCTACTAAAAATGATTTTGACTCTGATTCCACTTCAGTAGAAGTTCTGAAAAATGAAACGATTTTTTCAAATATCCTGTATACATCTTCCAAAACCATTGGCACCATCATCAACACTTTTGCTAAAAACATAGCCATGAAAAGTCCGGTGACAACAACATATATGGTTCTGTCAATCTTCACAAAATAACCTCCCATGGCAAGGAATGCCAGTACATAGAACAACAAACTGATTACCCAGAAAGAAATTCGCAAACCTCTCCTCCAATTGATGTTTAAATTTTCTGTTAATACTTTTATGGCCTGGAACGCATAAAGGTCAAACACCAATATGAGTACAACTGTAACGATGATTCTTATAAGCATGGGGATTAATGAAATAACTGATTGAAACATTTATCAATAATCAAATTTACGCTTATTGCCTGTACCAATGTTCAATAAGCGGTTGTAATTCTTTAAAACCTCAAAAGATTTCGAGAAAACATCTTCCTCTTGATTGATGATCTTAGATTTACCTATTTCACCATATACTCTAAACGCAACAGCAGCTTTTAAATACTTTGTGATGATATCTGCCGTTTTTTTAGAGTACTTCAATTTTCTTAAATAAGGAATTTGTGAAGCAAGTTTTATGAATTTTACGATCTCAGCCTGATCAATGTTGTATTGTGTTAAAAACTGATTGACATCCTTGTAATTTCTTTCTACAAACTCCAAATCCTTATGCATGTAGTCGATCAAATAAATGTCGAATATTCTGCTGTAAAACAATCCTGGCATCAGCATCTCTATTTCAGTACTATCACTGATGGTATCTCTTAAGAAGATATCAGGACGAATGCCCCCACCTGAAGTAAGCAACCTGCCATTGGTTGAAAAAAATTCTTTCTTTACGTTTGGATCCAAAACAGGATTTAAAGTGTCTTTTAACACATCTCTTTTATAGATCTCGTTGCGATAAAGTTCTATGTTTTTGTTGTAGCTTTTTTGAATGCTTCTGCCACTAGGTGTATAATAACGAGCAATGGTCAGTCTCAATTCCGCGCCGTCAGACAATCTGAAAGGTTCCTGAACCAAACCCTTTCCAAAAGAACGGTTGCCCATGATGACCGCACGATCATTGTCTTGTAATGCTCCTGCTAATATTTCACTCGCCGAAGCTGTATTGTGATTGATCAATAAGATCAATTTTCCCTCTTTAAATGTTCCTGTTCCGTCTGCCACATAATCCTGACGATTCCTGTGATGTCCCAATGTGTAGGAAATGATGCGGTCTTTTGGTAAAAATTCATTCGCTATTGCCACTGCTTCTGATAACAAACCGCCACCGTTGTTTCTGAGGTCAAGTATTAGGTCTTTCATGCCCAGTTTCTTGAGTGAATCTAAAGCAAATAAAAATTGTTTGTGAGTACTTCCGCTGAACCTTTCTATTTGTATATAACCCAGAGTCCTGTTCACCATATAATATACTTCACTGCTGTTCAAGGTGATCAATTCTCTTTTGATCTTGAAATCAATGATCTTGTTTTCTCTCCTTCTATATACTTTCAATTCTAATGCCGATCCGGGTGTTCCCAACATGGCCCCTTGAATTTGAATGGTACTTAAACTGTCGGTTAATTTAACGCCATTAGCAGTCAACATCCGATCACCTACCTTTAATCCTGCTTTATCTGCCGGACCATCTTTGAATAAATTATAAATGAACAAAGTATCGCTGAACACTATATACTCAATTCCCAATCCTTCGTAGTTCCCTCTGATCTGTCTTCTGCTGTATTCGGAAAGTTGAGGTGGAACATAAGAACTGTGCGGATCAAGCTGAGACAACATAAACTCTATGGTCGACTGTTGCAGTTCTTCAACTGAGGTACTGTCGACATAATCGTTGTCTATGATTTCTAAAATTTGGGAGAATTTGTCTTTCGCTTCACGGTTGATGGACATGCCCATCATCAATCCTGCCGCAAGTACAAGCGACATGACCAAAGGTCTGATTGCTGCTTTTTTAGATTGACTTGATTCAGGAACTTCGCTCATTGCTCAGAGAACATTCAATAATTGTTCCTTGATTTTTTCAAGTTCTTCTTTCATCAGCACCACTGCTTGTTGAATAGGGAAATAATAAGCCTTACTGCCCATGGTATTGATTTCGCGGCCCATCTCCTGAGCTATGAAATTGAGTTTTTTACCTCCAGCTTCTGTGCCCAAACACTCGATAAAAAAAGCTATGTGATGACTCAATCTGCTTTTTTCTTCTCCAATATCGTATTTTTCCAAATAGTATATGATTTCTTGCTCCATGCGGTTTTGATCCACATTGATATCATCTTTGTTTTCAAGAAGGGCTTGTAAGAGTTTACTTTTAATACTTTCTCTTCTTGGCACTTCCTCTTTCTCTACAGTTGAAAGATGAAAATTGATCTTTTCTACACATTCTTTGAGATAAAGCTCTATGGTTTTACCTTCCTGAAGTCTGAACTGTTCAAATTTATCCAAAGCCGCTTCAACAGAAGTTTTGATAAGATTCCAGTCATCTTCTGACACTTCATTTTCTTCATATTTTACCACATCAGGAAATGCAATGATGGTGTTCAGCATGTTGGGTGTTTCAACACCTAGTATTGATGCCAATTCATTGATCTTTCTGAAATAAGATTTTGCCAATGGAACATTGATGTCCAAGGAATCATTGACACCGGTATTGTCTTTGCGATCGGCAGTAATGAGAATGGATACCGAACCCCTTTGAATTCTGGTTGTCAAAAGCTGTCTCAATTCCATTTCCTTGTCTTTAAAAGACTTGGGTAACCTCACATTTAGTTCCATGAACTTGTTGTTAAGGGATTTAATTTCAGTTTTGATGTCCCAGATTTCGTTGTCGATCTCCGAAACACCGAATCCGGTCATGCTTTTGATTTGAACCATTTAATTGATGTAGATGTAATGAATACTCCCGCAAAAATGAACAATATTGCCAACATTTTCTGCATATCCAAGGTATCTTTTTTCAGCAGTATGGCAATTATAGTGGCCAGTATAGGTTGTAGATAAATATAAGCACCTACTAAAGTGGGCCCTGCTTTCACTATTGCCCATGCATTGAGCAAATAAGTAACGAAAGTAGTAAAAACAATGATGAATAGAATTTCTAATATCACCACAGTTCCCATTTCAGAAAATTTGGCAGTTTGCAATTCGCCAATACCAAATGGAATGACCAATATGGCCCCAAACAAGAAAGTGTATTTCGAAACTGTCAATGTGTGATAATGCCTAAGCAATTCCTTAACAAATACCAAGTAGCCGGCATAAGAAATGGCATTTAAAATGATCAGAACATCTCCCGGTAAGGTTTCACCTGAGAAACTGAAATCTCTGCCTGACATAAGCAAGATACAACCTGCACAAGCCAACAAAATACCAATCAATTGGGTAATCACCACCTTTTGATGATTGATGAAAACATTGAGAAGAAAAACAAATATCGGTGTTGCGAGCATCAATACCGCACCATTGATGGGAGTAGTGATTTCAAGTCCTTTAAAAAACATCAACATATTCGCCATAACACCCAAAATGCTGCACATCAACATGCGCAAACCGTGTTTTTTCCAATCGATTTTTTCGGACTTTATGGTCAATGAAGCCAATAAAAATAAGAGAGCTGCTCCGGAAACCCTCAACACTATGAAACCAAAACCTTGTAAATAGTATGGCATAATGTCTTTCACCATACTAAAGGTTACCGCATAGATAAATGATACAGTAAATAAGGCAATGTGAACCGGCAGTTTCAGGTCTTTCAAGATTATTTTCTATGAATGACTCCTGCCATTGGTTGTGCTGTGGGCATTATGGTCAACTCGTTGATGTTGACATGAGCCGGTCTGCTCAACATGAACCATACTGCTTCTGATATGTCTTCTGCTACCAGGTTTTCAAAACCTTCGTATACTTTCTTGGCTTTTTCTGCATCACCTTCAAATCTGACGAGCGAAAATTCAGTTTCTACAGCACCTGGATGAACCGCAGAAACTTTAATTGGATATTTACTCAGATCCAAACGCATACTTCTGCTCAAGGCATCAACTGCATGTTTGGTAGCACAATAGACATTGCCATTGGCATACACTTCTTTACCTGCAATGCTGCCAACATTCACTATGTGGCCAATACCGGCTTCGATCATGAGTGGTACTACATTTCGGGTGACATAGAGCAATCCTTTTAAATTGGTATCTATCATTGTGTCCCAGTGATCCATATTGCCTTGCTCAATAGAAGACAATCCCATAGCCAAACCGGCATTGTTGATGAGCACGTGGATTTTTTTCCAATCACCTTCCAAGGTTGAAATTGCATTTGCAACCTCCTCACGGTTTCTAACATCAAAAGGCAGAACCAAACATTTTACATCGTATTTCTTTTCTAAATCAGACGCTAAAAGTTCTAATCTGTCTCTTCTTCTGCCGTTCAAAATCAAATTATATCCTTCTTTGGCCAACTTCTCCGCACAGGCTTTTCCTATTCCTGAAGTTGATCCTGTTACAAATGCATTTGGGGTATTCATAAAATTGGGGCAAAAATACATAAAACTTTTTGGGGGTGACAGCATAAATAATTGTAATATCGAAACAGAATTGGTTCCGGAAGTCAACATATTAGGTTCAAGTAGCGCAGTGCCCACCAGGGAAAGACACCCAAGTGCACAGATTGTCAGGTTAAACGGCCTCAAAATCATGATCGATTGCGGCGAAGGCACTCAAAGTCAATTGCTCAAATATGGCATCAGACAAACCGGTATCGATTACATTTGCATCAGTCATCTGCATGGTGATCACTATTTTGGATTGATCGGATTGATATCAACCATGAGCCTGATGGGTCGCCAACAAGACCTTCACATCATTGGGCCTCCAGAACTAAAAACCATTTTGGATCTTCAAATTCTTCATGGTGGTATGTCACTCAAATTTCAATTGCTATTTTATCCTACTCATCCTAACGAGTTCAAAAAGATCATTGAAACACCTCATTTTGAATTGAGTTCTTTCCCTCTGAAACACAGAATACACTGTACTGGTTTCTTATTAAAAGAAGGTCCAAAAGAAAGACATTTGGACATTGACAAAATGAAGCAATACAATGTACCTGTCAATCAATACAAAATCATCAAATCAGGGGCCGATTTTATAACAACAGATGGTATTACCATAAAGAATCACGAACTGACAAATGAACCTGATCCCTCTCATTCTTATGCCTATTGCTCTGATACCATATTTGATCCGGAAATAGTGGAATACATCAAAAATGCAGATCTGCTGTACCATGAATCCACCTATCTGAAAAATATGGAAGACAGAGCCATTCAGTATTTTCACAGCACTGCCGAGCAAGCTGCCAGAATTGCTTTAATGGCCAATGTAGGCAAACTCATCATTGGACATTTTTCTTCCAGGTACGAAAACCTACAGCCCCTTCTAGATGAGGCCAGAGAAGTATTTCCTAACTCTGAATTGGCTATTGAAGGCGAAAAATTCAGTATTGGAACTGAAGTTGAAACCTTAGAAAATTCCAAGATTTCATAATCCTTATCATTCTCATTTGCCAAGCTGTTTGGCTTATTGATTATTTATCTTAATTTTGAAACTCATAAACGAGATTTGAATACCAAAGCATTGATAAAAAAAACGAAGCAGCTGAAATACAGCCGCTCTGCTACTCCATTCCAACACATACACTCAGTGCTGTTGTGTTGGGATTCAAATCAACCCAGATCTGAAATTGAAGAGTTAAAAACTTTTGGTCATGAAATGAGAAAAGCCGGCAAAGAAATCACTTTTTTGGCTTTCCATCCCATCAAAAAGCTAACACCTGACATGCAACCCAACGCTCTGCATCAGTTGGTATGCAAAGGAGATTTCAACCTATTCAAAGCACCTAAAAGCAAGTATTTACTCGATATACTCAATCAACCATTCGATTTGCTGATCAATGGATGTCTGACTGAAAATGAACACTTAAACACCATTTCAGTGTATTCAAAATCTAAATTCAGAATTGGACCCTATCTCAGCAACGATGAAACTGCATTCTACGAATTGCTTATAAAACCGAATGGTGCCGATCTTTGCGAAAATTATCTCATTGAAATTGGCAAATACCTTCAAAAAATAAAATAACATGGCAAATTCAATATCCCAAACTTTCAAAGGAACCGGTGTCGCACTGGTTACTCCATTTAAAAATGACAACAGTGTTGATACCGATGCTTTAAAAAAGCTGGTAAGGTTTCAAATTGATAATGGCACCAACTACCTTGTAATTTTAGGCACTACCGGCGAAAGTCCTACGGTTTCCAAAACAGAAAAACAATTGATATTGGATACAGTCAGAACCGAAAACAATGGCCAATTGCCTTTGGTATTGGGCATCGGTGGCAACCACACATTGGAAGTTGCAGAAAACATTAAAAACCAAGATCTGGAAGGTATTTCTGCTATCCTCAGTGTTAGTCCTTATTACAACAAACCCAATCAGGAAGGTATTGTGAAACATTATACCCTTCTTGCAGATCAATCAAAATTACCAATCATTCTTTACAATGTTCCGGGCAGAACAGGCAGTAACATTGGCTTAGAAGCCACGTTGAAATTGGCTGAACACAACAATATCCTCGGCACCAAAGAAGCCAGTGGCAATTTAACTCAATGCATGGACATCATCAAACACCGCCCTGATAATTTTGCTGTGATCAGTGGTGACGATGCTTTGACCTTGCCATTGATTTCAATTGGCATGGATGGTGTCATCAGTGTCATTGCAAATGCATACCCCAAACCATTCAGTGAACTTGTAAGACTTGCTTTAAATGGCGAATATTCTAAAGCCCTGCCTTTGCATTATCAATTGTTAGATGCCATGAATTTGATCTTTGCGGATGGAAGTCCGGGTGGCATAAAAGTGATCTTGGAAGCGCTAGGCATCTGTGGCACCACTGTCAGATTGCCATTGAATGACGTTTCAGCTAAAGTCAGACAACAAATATTAGACAGCATGAAATCGGTTAAATGATTCTGAAAAACAATATTCAAACAAAAAAGGCATTCAATCGAATGCCTTTTTTTATTTATTTCTGAATTCACATTGTTATCGGCTTACCAGAAGTTATAGATTTTTTTACCTCCATCTGCACCAATACCTTCTATTTGCATTTTTCCTTTTGAGTTTTCTATTTCTTTGATCAATGATGCAGCATCAGTGCAAACTTTACCATTGAACTTAATGAAGATGAAACCATCTTCTATGCCCATATTCATGATCATCCCTGATCTGACATTGTTTACCTTTACCCCATTGCCAATCTTATATTTCTGCATTTCAACTTTTGAAACTGGTGTAAAATCTGCACCCAATGTACCGGAGCTTACACTTTTATTCACATTCAAACTGGTCTCCCCGTCTTGATTGGTCAATGTCAAAGTGGTTTCTTTGTTGTCGCCATTTCTTAAATAATTGATTTTGATTTTGTCTCCCGGGCGATAATAAGACATGTGTTCATCGAATGTGGCTTTACTGCTGATGCTTCTGTCTTGTATCTTAACGATGATGTCTCCATTTTTTAACCCTGCCTTTCCTGCCGGACTTTCATCATATACCTCCAAAACCATTGCACCTTCATTCGTTTTATTGAGCTTTTCCCCATTTTCATCAATATCCGAAGCCTCCATGCCTGAATAACCTCTTTGTATCTGACCAAAGTCTATCAAGTCTTTTACAACCTTTGAAACAATGTTCACCGGAATTGCAAATCCATAGCCTGCATAGCTCCCGGTTTGACTAAATATGGCAGTATTGATACCTACCAGTTCGCCTTTCAAATTAACCAAAGCGCCACCACTGTTGCCCGGATTGATGGCTGCATCTGTTTGTATAAAAGATTCAATAGGAAATTGATTGTTGACTATGTTGATGTTTCTGCCTTTGGCACTCACAATCCCCGCAGTGACAGTTGATGTCAGATTGAATGGATTACCCACAGCCAACACCCATTCGCCTATTTCCAGATCATCTGAATTGGCCACATTGATGGCAGGTAAATTGTCTGCATCAATTTTTAATACCGCAATATCTGTTGATGGATCTGAGCCTATTAATTTGGCAACATGTGATTTCTTTCTATTGTTCAATACCACTTCAATGGTTTGTGCATCTTTCACTACATGAAGATTGGTCACAATGTAACCATCTTTGCGCATGATCACCCCACTGCCGGTACTACTCACCTTGCCAATTCTGCCAAATGGATCCCAACCATCAAAAAACATATCGAACGGACTGCGTTGTTGAACCATGGAAGTGGTTTTAATGAACACCACACTTGGCGTACTGGCCTTTGAAGGCAAAACAAAACTGACATTTGCTTCACCACCTGTTCCTTGATAGGCTGTCAATAATCCTCTGATCTGTTCGGTCTTAATGTTCTCTGAACCACTGTTTGTGTTGAATTTAGTGAACACAAATGCACCGGCTATTCCAAAGACCAGTGCTGTTAAGGCATTCAATAAAAACTTCTTCATATATGCTAATTGATTAATTCGTAATGTTTATTTTTAATTTTAAGCTGACTTCGGATTGCTTTGGATCATTTGTATACAACTTGATGTATTTTGTATGTTCTGCCAATGTTTGATTGACTGTATCAATGGTGATGGTCATTGTGATACTTTCACCGGGAGCCAATTTGGTTTTTGCTAATTTATAGGTGATACATGAACAGCTTGGATCAACTGTTCTGATGATCAATTCGGATTTACCGGTATTGGTGATGGTGATGGTTTTGCTCACCTTTGCCCCGGCTGTTTTGCTTCCAAAATCTATAGCGCCTTTAAAGTCGAAGCTCATTGCCGGTGACTTCTTCAATTCTTTTGAAGACAATTTGGAGAAGTCTTCATTTAAATGTGTAAAAACATGTAAAAATTTCATTTCACTGTTTGGGTCATCCGTAAGAAAAGGAATTCTGTGATACGACTCCCCAATGGTACCAACCTTACTGCCATCAACTGTAAATGTGATGATAAGTGAATCATTGACATCAATCACACTGTCACCAATGTCCACTTTAACAAATTCAGGCATTGGCCCAACTTCATAAATTCGAATTGGATAACCCATGTAATTGTAGGCTTTAAGTACGGTTGATTTGGTTTGTGTGTTCAACAAATCTTTGAATGAAGCAATGGTGCTTGTGAAAGCCAAATTTGAATACGTTGTGGAGTATGCCGCAGGTCTTTTACTCAAATTGGCCTCCGGTATCACATAACCTTGAATTTCCAAAGATTGGTAAATGTCTTTGCTGTTGAAATAGATGTATAAATTTTTGTGAAAAACACCATTCTTACCCCTGGTTTCATAAATAGCGGTAATTCTTCCTGTATCGCCGGGCTTTATGGAATCTTTTGAATACAATGGTTTGGTGCAACCACAACTTGTTTCCACATTGGTAATGTAAATGCTGTGATTGCTGACATTGGTGAATTTAAAATGTGCTCTTACTTCCCCCAATTCCTCTTTTATGTTGCCAAAATCGTGAACAGTCTTTTCAAACTTCACGCCCGGACTCATTTGTGCATTCGAAGAAACACTTACGAGTGAAAATAGGACAGCAATCAAAACTGTTTTCATATCTTTCATTGTTACAAATTTCATACAACTTTTAACTCATAGATATTTTTTTTTTGTAAAAGGTTGCTTTCTGTGGAATATCTTTGCATTTGAATATGTTGAACAAGAATCTTGACGCTGACAAAACCAATCTCAGCCAAACTGACAGGGACATTGAGAAAGTACTCAGACCCTCGCAGTTTGATGATTTTACCGGTCAGGACAAACTGCTCGACAACCTTAAGGTGTTTGTAAAGGCCGCAGTTCAGAGGGGTGAGGCCCTAGACCATGTACTTTTGCACGGACCTCCCGGTCTTGGTAAAACCACTTTGGCAAATATCATTGCCAATGAATTGCAAAGTAACATCAAAACTACAAGCGGTCCTGTTCTTGAAAAACCGGGTGATCTGGCAGGCTTACTCACCAATCTTGAAGAAGGTGATGTCTTGTTTATTGATGAGATTCACAGATTGAGTCCTGTAGTTGAAGAATACCTATACTCGGCAATGGAAGATTACAAGATTGACATTGTGCTAGACAGCGGTCCAAATGCTAGATCTGTTCAAATTACTTTGGCTCCATTCACATTGGTTGGCGCTACTACACGCTCTGGTTTGCTGACAGCTCCTCTCAGAGCCCGTTTTGGAATCACCAACCGTCTTGAATACTATACCACTGACTTATTGGCAACCATTATCATGAGGTCTTCTTCAATCATAAAAGTTCCAATAGGCGCTGATGCTGCTCATGAAATAGCGCGCAGAAGCAGAGGAACCCCAAGGATCGCCAATGCACTGCTTAGAAGAACCAGAGACTTTGCTCAAATAAAAGGTGATGGGTCCATTTCTATGGAAATTGCCAAATATGCACTTGAGGCATTGAACGTGGATGCCAACGGTTTGGATGAAATGGACAATAGAATCCTTTCAACCATTATCGACAAGTTTAAAGGTGGGCCTGTGGGTATCAATACAATAGCCACTGCAGTGGGTGAAGAAGCCGGTACAATAGAAGAAGTTTATGAACCTTTCCTTATTCAGGAAGGTTATTTGATGAGAACTGCCAGAGGTCGTGAAGCAACAGCACATGCTTATAAACACCTGGGGCGTATTCAATACAGAAAAGACAATGGTGAGTTGTTTTAGAATTTCAATGCAAGATTGACTTTAGCACTTTTTCTGTAGCTCCCGAATTCCAATTCACAAAATCGATGCATTTGGTTTTCACTTGTAGTGGACCGCATTCTTCATTTTCTGTAAAAAACTTAAACGCCTTGATGAAATTTTCTGCGTTGTGCACACTCATTGCCACCTGCGCATGCATAGAAGTATGTGCTTCAGGGTATTTTTCATAGTTTGGTCCAAAGATGACAGGAGAACCAAATGCCAATGATTCGAGAATATTGTGCAAACCTTTGCCAAATGCTCCGCCAATAAAAGATACATCTGAGTAAAAATAAGCACTGGACAAATGACCAATGGTGTCCAAAATCAATATATTCTTAGATTCTGATTTGAATTGTGTAAATCGCTCTACTTGATCAAAACCAAACAAATCAATGATCTCTGTTATGTGTGAATCTGATACATCATGAGGGGCGATCATGATCTTAAAATCTCCTAATTTCTCTGACTGCCACAATTCATGAATGATCTTCTCTTCAGTAGGCCATGAACTGCCCAGTACCAATAACTTACTTTCTCCTTTGAACTTTGCAATAACATCATTTTCCTTTACCTTAAGTGCATTCTGTTTAACGCGGTCATAACGTGTATCTCCGGTATAAGTGATGTTGTTCAATCCGCGCTTTTCCAGCAATTCGAAACTTTGCTTGTCTTGAAGAAATATCTTTTCATAATTGGGCAACACATCAAAAAGCCATTTGCCCATCCAACTCAATATATACTGGTCTTTTCTGAATACTGCTGAAAGTAAATAAAAAGGGATTTCACGCTTCTTTAATTCAGACAATAGGTAAAACCAAATTTCATATTTAACGAAAATTGCCACATCAGGTTGTATGACATCCAATACTTTTTTAGCATTTGCAGGAGTGTCTAAAGGCAAATACATCACAACATCTGCCAAAGGGTGTTTCTTTCTCTGTTCGTATCCAGATGGTGAAAAAAATGTAACGATGATTTGGGTTTCAGAATCAGCGGCTTTTAATCCCTGCATGACTGGTACTGCTTGCTCGAATTCGCCCAAACTGGCACAATGGAACCAATATCTGACAGACTTTTTTGGGGGTACCTGAGGGAAAGCTTGCTTTCTGCCTTCAGTAAACAATTTAAGCTTTTCGCTACCTGTTAGCTTTGCTATTAATGGCAATAAAAATTCAACTAAATGAACCAGCCCCAGATAGAGAAATCTCATCATGATCAATCGAAGAATTTACCTTCCTCACCTTTTTTTGTTCCGGCCAGGCGTCCATCGATGTTTACCATTATACCAAATTTAAAGCCTATCAATAAATCATTGCGCGAACGTGTATCAGCTGTTCTGGTATCGTAGTTATATGACCTTCTGTTCTTGGTGTATCCATTCAGAACCTCTATGCCTGCAACAAAATTGAACATGGCCTGCTTGTCTATTCTTTGATATCCAATAAATCCTCTGAGCATAAAACCATTGGTCAGGCGATCATAACCCTTGGCATATTCGCCTTCCAATTGAGGCAGAACTGTTCTTTGAAAAGTGTACTTGATTTTGTGCTGCATGAAACCGGCTCCGGCTGTTACAAGCAATCCCGAATTGATATCAAAACGATTGATGGTAAACACTTTGCCAAAATCGAAATGCCAATTGTAACCGCGCTCATAAAGCCTAACTTCTGCAAAATTGCCATTGATGTCTATCAAATAACCGCTTTGTCCAATCATGGTGTCAAACATGTTGTTCTCTTTGACTTTACCACTAAACATGCCATTGATGGCTCCTTGAATTTGAAAATTTCTTCCAAACTTATAGCCTAAACTTGCACCTACAGAATTTGAAGAACCAAATCGCTTGCTCAGCAAACCCACAGGTACCTGTTTCGAATAATTGACCCCGATCATAATGGTATTTCTAAAACCCATTGCCGAAGTTTTGGTTGTGTCGGCTGCTTTTAGGCCAATAGACACAAACATTGAAAACAATAAGATAATTTTGAATTTTAACACAATGAGGCAAATATAATCAATTTATCTCATTTTAAAGGGTCATTCACCTCTGGTATCAACCGTTTACAGTGACCTTGAAAGTTATATCCGACGAAAATTCTAAAGCTTTTGAAACCGAACAATATTTGGTGAATGACAAATTTGCAGCCTTTTCAGCTTTCTCAGGATCGATGTCACCTTTTAAAATGAAATGCACCACTATGGTTTTATACACTGAATGGTCTTCTACTTTTTCACTCACACCATCTACTTCCACTTCAAAAGAATCAATTCTTTGTCTTTGCTTTTTCAAAATTGAAATGATGTCGATGGCACTGCAACCACCCACTGCTGTCAACAACAATTGCATAGGACGCATGCCTTTGTGATGCCCTCCAATACTTTCAGATCCATCCATTAATACCGTGTTACCAGTATCATTTGTCGCCTCCATCAGGAAATCTTCGTCGATTCTCTTAATATTTATTCTCATGATTGATGTAATGATGCGAAGGTATCAAGCTCCCTTCGCTGAGCTTTGTGACCGGAATCACCAACTGATCTAGGTCATCTCGTGCGAAGTGTACAACCTGTAATAATGACCCTTTCTTTCCAGTAGATCATTGTGCTGTCCTCTTTCAACTATATGCCCTCTGTCAAGTACAATGATTTCATCTGAATCCTGTATGGTGGTGAGTCTGTGGGCGATAACCAAAGTGGTTCTGCCTTCACGCAGATTGTCCAATGCCTGTTGCACCAATTTTTCACTTTGATTGTCGAGGGCACTGGTAGCCTCATCCAAAATCAAAATCTTAGGGTTTCTAAGCAATGCTCTGGCAATCGCCAATCTTTGTCTTTGTCCGCCACTTAGTTTGCTTCCTCTTTCTCCAATGATGGTATCAAATCCATTTTCAGTTTTCTCAATGAATTCCATGGCATTGGCCTTTTCAGCTGCTTTTATGATATCGGCTTTGCTCACACCCTCCATGCCAAATACAATGTTGTTGGCAATGGTGTCATTGAACAAAATAGGTTCTTGAGAAACAATACCCATCAACCTTCTCAAATCGTCAATTTTGTATGCTTTAAGTTCTTTTCCATCAATGGTGATGGCACCTGAATCATAATCAAAAAACCTGGGTAATAAGTCGGCCAAAGTACTTTTTC
>DASWYG010000421.1:0-2160 GCA_036405075.1 Bacteroidia bacterium
CCGATCCCAAACCAAATAACAGTGGCAGAAGGACCGGTTCTTCAAGCAATATTCCCAATAGCAATACTAGCACCAATTCCCCTCAAAATTCTACCCAAAACAACAACAACGGAAACAATTCGAATAATGGTTGGTGGAACAGTGGCAACAGTGACAGAGGTGGAAATGGCTCTTCAGGAAATTCAGGCTCATCCGGTGGCAACTCAGGTAGTTCAGGAAGTTCGGGTAGCAGCGGTTCCGGCTCATCCGGCAACAGTGACAGAGGTAGCTCAGGCAGTAACAGTGGTGGTGCAAGAAGACGCTAAAAAATCTTATATTATATGATTCTAAAACGAACATTCTATCATTTAGTGAAAATGGTGGTTCTGGGTTTACCATACCTCCTATCCGGTCAAAATGAGGCTGATGTTTTGAGGTACTCTCTTCAAAGCTATGGCGGAACAGCCCGATCTTATGGTTTGGGCGGCGCCTTTGGATCGGTAGGTGCAGATTTTTCTTGTGCAGGTATCAATCCGGCAGGTTTGGCCAGATTCAGAAGTTCTCAGTTCACATTCAGTACTGCCTTCTATAATGCTACCAACAACAGTGTATACATCAGCAATGAATTGACCGATAAAAAATTCAATTTCAATTTGCCAAATGTCAGCCTTTTGGTAAATATTGCAGGAGAAGATTTTGAAAGTAAAAAACCAAAAGGATTTGTCAATTTTACCCTTGGCTTCAATATGAATCGCTTGAACAATTTTCACAGTAATACTTTATTCGATGCGGTTAATCAAAGCAGCAGTATAACACAAAATTGGGCCGAAAGAGCAAATGCAACCAATACGACTCCCTCCAATTTCAGCAGTTATTCTCTTGAACACCTGGCTTATCAGGCATGGTTGATCGACAAAGACACCTCTTCTTCAACCCCAAGATACAAATCGGCCTACGGCGCAAATCCATTGATAAATGTCAGACAATACGGCAACATTATGACCAAAGGTGCCATCAATGATTATAACCTCAGTTTTGCAGCCAACTATCAACACATGGTGTATTTTGGATTAACCTTAGGTGCTAAAAGTGTCAGATACATTAAAACCAGTGATTTCATAGAAGAAGATAAAAAAACCGCCAATGTAAAGGACATCAATTATCTAACTTTTAATGAGTATCAAAGAACTACTGGAACCGGTTTAAATGCAAAACTTGGAATAAATATCGCACCCAATGAACATTTAAGAATTGGTTATGCCTTCCATTCTCCAACAGTTTACAACTTAAAAGACACATATAGCTACTCAATCACATCTGTATTCGATTATGGTGCAGTGGATCAATTTGGAGATACTCGACAAGGTCAAAAAGCAACAACTCCACAATCAACTTATTATAAATACAAAATTTCAACTCCTGCAAGAAACATCTTTAGCATCAGTTTGGTTGATAAAAAAATCGGCTTCATCGCTTTTGATATTGAAACTGTAAATTACACTTCCGGTAAGATCATTCCTACCAAAGAAAATGCCGGCGACTATTCTTTCACAAATGAAAATTTAAACGTTAGAAAGTTCTATAATGCCAGTGCCGTGAATTATAGATTTGGAGCCGAATATGTGTACGATCAATATCGCTTTAGATGTGGTTATGCAAAAAATGGCAGCCCTTATAAAAATAATGCTTTTACTTATGCATCAGATTTCAAAAGCAACGTGTATTCGCTTGGATTCGGCATTAAAACAAAAGATTACTCATTTGATTTTGCTTTTGTAAAAACCAAGTCTTTTTCTGTGGATGTTCCCTACACGCTAGAATCTGGCAAAAGTGCCGCCATTACCAATAACTACAACATTACCAATTTGGTCTTCAGTGTTGCTGTGCCAATTGATTAGAAAGCATACGATCTGATTGAGATTAACATGAGCATTTTCAAATACCGGCTTTCCGCTTGATAAGAGGACTTTTGAGACTGCCAATCACACTTGACAATATTTATCCCATAAACACCTCGTTTTTTTACTATTTTTGCAGCTCCAATGCAACCAACAGATAAATATGCAGAAAGAGGGGTCTCATCCCAAAAGGAAGATGTTCACAAAGCCATTGCGAACATTGATAAAGGATTGTTTCCACAAGCATTTTGTAAGATAATTCCCGACATTTTAGGCAATGATC
>DASWYG010000422.1:0-1836 GCA_036405075.1 Bacteroidia bacterium
AAAAAACACAAAATTGACCTCAATACAGGTGGATTTACAGTTGATTCAGCTTTGTTGACATACCCTAAAATCTCCAGCACCAAAATTTATGGTGTACTCACTGAACTCATTTCTCATTCCCCTTCGGAAGAACAAGTAAAAAATTCATCATACCCTAAATTTATCAGTTATGAACCAACCATTGAAATTAAAGGAATAGTTGGTGATCAAGCAATTTATAAAGGTGGTTTCAGTATAGAAGGCAATAAAACAAACTCTCAAAACTTTGGAAATGGGTTGGCAAGCATCACCCTCTTATACAATGGTAAACCTTATGTAGAAGCTATTTCTACTGCTTTTAGACTCGACTCAAGTAAAGTCATCAGTCAAAATGCATCTGTTAAAATAAAAGTGGATACTGGTTTCATCACCCACCCAAACATCATTTTCAATTACAACATTGAACAAAAGAAAATGATTCTCAACAAAGGTACTTCCGGTTTAATGAGAATGCCTTTCTCAGATAATTACCATGGTGTTGAAATTGATGTTGAACAGGTAATATGGGATCAAAAGAAACCTCATATTGACTTCGACATGGTTTCAAATGATAAAACTGCCTATGTTGAAACCAACACTTTCTTTAAAAAATTCTTGTACGACAAACAACAAGGTGGATTGAAAGTTAACCCTCTTGAGAAAATATTTGTTTATGCCAGATCAAAAGGCAGGAGTTTTAATTTGAATGATTATGCTGCAGCCAACAACACAAAGAAAGAGTTTCTGGTTCAGCAAATCATGGATCTGTCTGATGACGGATTTTTATATTACTATCCTGAAAAAGATTCCATTTATATAAAAGACAAATTGTATATGTGGAACTCAAACAGTTTAGGCGGAAGAGACTACGATGTATTGAGATTTGCAAGTGTCATTGGAGCTAAACCAAACATTACCTACTATTTTAACACAAAAGAACTGGTGATGCAAGGCGTGAGGCGTTTTACATTTAGTGATTCACAAAACGTACTGGCAGTTCCGACCGAACAGATCATAACCATCAAAAAAGATAAAAATGTTCAATTCTCAGGACTGATCAGGGCAGGTAGGATTGATTTCTTTTCTAAAGATTTCAATTTTGATTATGCCAATTTTCAAATCAATAACACCACCATCGACTCTATGGTCATCTATTATCCTGATGTTAATACCAATAGTTTACGCAAGGTTGAGAGTGTACTTTCAAATACCTATGGTAGGATTTTGATTGATAAACCCAATAACAAATCGGGATTAAAAGATCATCCTGAATACCCCATTTTCATTGCTGAAAGGGGATCTGAAATCAATTATGACCGAGCAACTACGCATAATCATGCTTATAAAGCTGATAAATTCAAATTTGAAATTGATCCATTCACCATCGACAGTTTGGACAATTTCACCATAGCTGGTTTTGGATTCGGAGGCACATTGGTTTCAGACGGTATATTCCCTGACATCAAAAACACAGCTCGTATTCAATCCGATTACTCTCTTGGATTTGTCGATCATGTTAAATTGCCAATGTATGGTGGAAAAGGAACAGGCGATCTGACCATCAGTTTGAGTAACCGAGGATTTTATGGTGTTGGTGATTTGTTGTATGAAACTTCGGTCAGTAAATCAACCGAGTACTTACTATTACCGGATGCCACTGTTGGAAATAGCTTCAGTTTCAGATTGCCGGAAAGTGCAAAATACCCATTGGTAAATGGACATAATGTGAGAACTGAATGGTACCCTAAACAAGACAAAATGTTTCAAACGGTATTGGACAGTAATTTCAAAGTATTTAAAACAGAATATGATTTTGCA
>DASWYG010000423.1:0-8460 GCA_036405075.1 Bacteroidia bacterium
TAATTTATGCAGCACATCCGCAATTTTTGTATCATCGCGCACATCGATCATGGTAAGAGTACTTTAGCCGACAGATTGTTGGAATATACCCATACCATTTCTAAACGCGATATGATGGCTCAGGTGTTGGACGATATGGACCTTGAAAGGGAAAGAGGCATTACCATCAAGAGCCATGCGATTCAAATGAATTACAAATTGGATGATAAAGAATATGTTCTGAATCTAATTGATACTCCCGGACACGTAGATTTTAGTTATGAAGTGAGTAGGAGTATTGCTGCTTGTGAAGGAGCATTGTTAATTGTTGATGCATCTCAGGGAATTCAGGCTCAAACGATCAGTAACCTTTATTTGGCCATTGAACACAATTTGGAAATCATTCCAATTCTCAATAAAATGGACTTACCCGGCGCTATGCCTGAGGAAGTAAAAGATCAAATCGTTGATCTTATAGGTTGTAAAAGAGAGGAGATTATCCCGGCAAGCGGTAAAACCGGAATGGGTGTTTATGACATTTTAAGAGCAATTGTTGATAGAATTCCAAGTCCGAAAGGCAATCCAGATGCTCCGCTAAAAGCCTTGATTTTCGATTCGGTTTTTAATTCTTTCAGAGGAATCATTGCATATTATAAAGTTGTAGATGGTAAAATCACCAAAGGCGAAAAAGTAAAATTCATGAACACTGATAATGAATATTTTGCCGATGAAATTGGTAATCTCAGATTAGAAATGGACCCTAAACCGCAAGTCTTAGCCGGCGATGTGGGTTATATCATTACCGGTATCAAACAGGCAAAAGAAGTAAAAGTGGGAGATACCATTACCAGTGTTTTGAATCCAACTGCCGAGCCCATCAAAGGATTTGAAGATGTTAAACCAATGGTTTTTGCCGGTATTTATCCTGTTGATACTGAAGATTATGAAGAATTAAGGGACAGCATGTTCAAATTGCAACTCAATGATGCCTCCTTGGTGTTTGAACCTGAAAGTTCAGCAGCTTTGGGATTTGGGTTTAGATGCGGTTTTTTAGGCATGCTTCACATGGAGATCATTCAGGAAAGGTTGGAAAGAGAGTTTGGAATGACTGTAATCACAACAGTTCCGAACGTTTCTTATATTGCTTTTACAACAAAAGGTGAAAGACTGGAAGTCAATAATCCAAGTGATTTACCCGACCCAAGTGTTATTGATTATGTTGAAGAACCATTTATCAATGCGACAATAATTACTGCAACGGATTATGTTGGACCAGTAATCGCATTGTGTATTGAAAAACGAGGTACCATAAAAAATCAGGTTTATCTAACCACCAATCGTGTTGAATTAACATTTGAAATGCCATTGGCTGAGGTTGTATTTGATTTTTACGATAAACTTAAGTCTATAAGTAGGGGTTATGCATCTTTTGATTATCATCAAAGTGGTTACAAATTGTCACATTTGGTGAAAATGGACATCATGCTGAACAAAGATGCAGTTGATGCTTTGTCATCGATCATTCACAGAGACAGAGCTTATGATTTGGGTAAGAAAATTTGTAAAAAACTCAAGGAATTAATTCCGAGACAACAATTCGAAATTGCAATTCAAGCAGGAATTGGAGCAAAAATCATTGCCAGAGAAACCATCAGTGCATTGAGAAAAGACGTAACCGCCAAATGTTATGGTGGAGATATTTCACGTAAAAGAAAATTATTAGAAAAACAAAAAGAGGGTAAAAAACGTATGAGGCAAATTGGTAGTGTAGAAATACCACAATCTGCATTCATGGCGGTTTTAAAACTCGATGATTGATGTCAATTGAACTACTTTAGAAGATCATATCCGGCCGCTTTTTGGAAACTATGTTTGGCCTGTTTGTTTTTTTTTAGCAGTTTCACAATGGTCTTACCCGATCTTCCCAATTTGTTGGAGAGAATTGGTGGTAGGGATTATGAATGGCTCATCATTCCAACTTTTGCAGGTATAGCACTAATTACAAGACCGGTGAGTGGAAAACTCTCAGATTCTGTAGGTAGGGTTTTTGTTATGTGCATTGGTTCTGTCATTACGATGGTGGCCTGTGGACTTTATCTTTTTGTTCCATTTGTATATTTATTTTTTATCATCAGAGCCTTTCACGGTTTTTGTGCCGGATTTACGCCAACTGGTTTCACAGCTTATGCTGATGATATTGTACCAATTGAAAAAAGAGGTGAAGCAATGGGAATTATTGGAATTTGCAACAACATTGGAAATGCGATAGGATGGGTATTTGGCAGTAAATGCACACAGGTTTTTGGGCTCGATTTGATGTTCATATTTGCCACCGGATTAGGGTTAATTTCTTTATTGATGTTTGTTACATTAGAAGAATCACTGAAGGAAAGGAATAAATTCAATTTTGCTATGTTGAAGATGAAACGTAATGAGCTGATCGAAAGGCGGGTATGGTTGCCAGGGTGGGTATTGTTGTTAACAGCATTTTGCTCAGGAGCAATTCTTTCCTTAATTGGAGATTTCACAGAATTCATTGGGATTTCAAACAAAGGCTTATACATGGCCATCTACATATCATCCTCATTGGTGATTCGTTTTATGGCTGGACGATGGAGTGAAAAATATGGCCGAAAGAAAATATCACTTTTAGGCGCTCTTTCATTGTTTATAAGCATGATTCTTTTGGCGTATGCAAAAGACATTTACCTGTATTCGGCTTCTTCGGTTATGTTTGGAGTTGGGTTTGGACTACTGTCACCGGCCTTATTTGCTTGGGCTGTCGATCTTTCATTGCCAGGTTTAAAAGGTAAAGCAGTGGGTACATTGTTCATTTATTTAGAAATAGGTGTAATTTTGGGTTCATCCCTAACAGGATTGATTTACAACAACAATGTGAGCAATTTTGCTCTGGCTTTTAACATCAGCGGATTAATGGCGATTTTAGCCGTTATACTGTTATTGTTTCATGCTGAAAAGGTGAAGCAATCGAAAGTGGGTAAGTTTTTGAAAATGTAACAGACTTGTTTTCAGTCGATTCTATTTTCAGTAGAATCAATAATTATCATCATAACTTCAAATTAGACAAACGGCTTTGCTTCTTGGGTTAATTTTCATAATGTTGTTAAATAAATTATACGTTTATGGACATTCAAGCAATCAGTCAAGAATTAAAAACTAAAATGGATGCTTGCATAGATCGTCTGCAAAAAGGTACCGGGGGTGATGCAGCAGCTATCAACGGAGCAGCAAGTTTGGGTAACCAATACGCCATTTTCAAAAAAGAACTTTATCAAACAATTTTTGATTTGATAGAAAAAAACAATCTGGTTTTTAGAAATTCTGAAGAATCAAAATCATTCTTAGAGGAATTGAAACCAACCTGCGAATATTTAATGAATAGATATTTTGTAGGATCTTAACATTCTTTAAAAAAATATTTTCATCAAAATAGAGTCTTTAAATGGATTCTAACGTCTTTTTTACTCTTATTTTAAATAGGAGTGAGGTGTGATATTTATATATATATGATTGTAATTCAATTGTATATAAGGTTTATATGTATTAAATATTTAATGTGTTTTTAACCCATTCAATGTGATCATTTAACTCAACTAAGCACATTTATTTTTTACCAGAACCGGATCATTACAGTCTGTTTACATTTGTGTTTGATCACAAGTAATTCATTCAGAGATCAATACCACCTTGTTTTACAATTGTTAACAAAGTGATTTACAAATGTAAACGTATTGATTTACATTTGTAAACAAGTGAATTTATATCTGTAAATCAATACAAAATAAGTAGTTATGAGTTTAGAAATGAGGGTTTTAGAGGTGTTTACCTACAGTAAGTTAAACCGACTTGAGTTTGCAGATAAATTGAAAATATCAAATGCTGTGATTTCTCATATCAGTTCGGGCAGGAACAAAGCAGGTATGGAATTGGTGCTTAACCTCCTATCAAGTTTCCCGGAAATAGATCCGGATTGGCTATTGTTAGGTAAAGGAGAAATGTTAAGAGGCCAAGCAAGTCAGCGCATCTTACAGATTAAAGAAGAGTTGGAAAGAAAAATGCAAGAGGTAGACACAGAACAAAATGTTCTTAAGTCAAAATTGGAAAGTTTAAAACTGATAATCAGTAAATTAGAATAATGTGGTTTGTTTCACATTAAATATGTGAGCATAGAACAACTCACTTAACATTTTTTGAGATTTGGCTAAATAATCTTTGTCAACGCTATAGATCACACTTGTTTTGTGATTTTTTCCTTTGATCAACTGCGCATTTCTAAGTTCACTTAGATGCTGAGATACTGTAGATTGGCTCAATGGGAGCTTGTCCACTATTTCTTGACATGTTTGATCGTTCTTAGCCAATAGAATTTTAATGATTTTAATCCTGGCCGGATGACCCAAAGCTTTGCAAACAGAACTTAGATCAATTTCCGAAGGTTCAAACAGAGACTTTTTACTCATTGCCATATTGCTGCAAATATATATATGTTTTTGAAGTGTGCAAGTGCCTTAATTGAAAAAATAAAATAAAACAATGTATAGCCTCATGAAATTAATCATAAAATTCCTATCCTTTTTATTTTCAATGTGTTTAAGAGATTAATTGAGCCTAAAACCGATAATTAACTATGAATCAAATCGTTTATAGCAAATAAACAATAGAGTTAGTGTTACTAAAAGGTCAATATTCTGGTTTATTTGGGTTTGTGTTTCCAGCGCCTATGACTCCAAATCCAAATTTCAATTTGCTCATTTATTTTTTGTTCTAAAAACTGAGTGTGCCTGGTCGTTATGTCTTCAGCTTTCAGTTTTTCTTCTTGCTCAACCAATACATGAGCTGTACAAGCATAGTAACCTCTCTTTGTTTTCTTTACTTCATTGAATAATACCGGTAAATTGTATTTTTCAGCTAACTTTCCAACCCCATTTAAGACCGGAGTTTTTTGATTTAAGAAGTCTAGCCAAACTGCACCATTCGTATCTGATGGCGACTGATCTGAAACTAAAATTAAGAAAAAAGGTTCTTTTTCTTCTTTAATGAACCTGGCTACCTGAGACATAGAGATCGCTTTTAATCCGAAAGCCGTACGAGTTTTAATCATCAAATAGTCAAAACTCTTGTTTGTCAATGGTTTATAAGCCACTACCACATTGTTTTTTAGGAACAAAGGAGCAGATCTAGAAATCCATTCCCAATTGCCATTATGTCCCATTACCACAATTGCACTTCTTTTATCATAAAAATACTGATCGTAAACTTCTACATTGGTGTATTGAATGCGTTTGAGCAGTTGTTTTTTTGAAATTGAAAACCCTTTTACGCTTTCAATTATTAGATCACTTAAAAATCTATAATAGGATTTTTCGAGCTTCTTTATTTGATGAACATCAAATTTAGGAAAAGAATTAGTCAAATTTCTCAGAACTACTTTTCGTCTATATTTTACAACATAGTAAATTAGAAAATAAAAGCAATCGGATATTAAATACAATAAATTTAACGGAATCCAGGATAGAAAAATTAAAAAGACAATCAGTATTTGGTTCAAAATTCTTTTCATTTTTTCTTCTTAGTTAAATTTAATTCAATGCTTTCTAGAATGAATTTTCTTAATTGACTTTCATTTTCTGAAAATGTATCCAAATCTTTGAAATACCATTTACTGATGGTATTGGTTTTAGAATTGTCTAAAAATCCATTCGGATCATTCAGTTTTGAACCTAAACAGAATCCCAAATACAATTGGCGAATTTTCTTGTCAAAATTAATGTACAAGAGTAAGCCATTACAGGTATAAAATGGTGAATTGAATTTCTTTTCAGAAACGATAAGAGGAGAAACTGATAGAATGAAATCGTGTAATAAGAAATAGTTGTATCGAAATTCTTCTTCCAAATGGAAAACAAATTCATCGATAAACTGAGACATATTATTGAATGTAACGGAAGTCGTGACCGGTTTTTAATTGAACCACGAATCTATACATCAAGTTGATCACTTCTTCTACGTCTTGTTTACTCACAGTTTCAACTGTTGTATGCATGTATTTCAGTGGTAAGGAAATCAATGCTGAAGGAACGCCTTCACCACTATATGCAAAACTATCTGTATCAGTACCGGTACTTCTGCTTACTGCCGCTCTTTGAAAATTGATTTTATTTTTTTCAGCCACTTGTATGATCATTTTCAACAAGTTGTTTTGAACGGCAGGACCATAAGTCAGCACCGGGCCCAGTCCACATCTTTGATCGCCTTGCTTCTTTTTATCGTACAATGGCGATGTGGTATCGTGACAAACATCTGTAATGATTGCAACATCTGGTTTAATTCTTCTGGAGATCATTTCGGCTCCTCTTAGACCAATTTCTTCTTGAACGGCATTGACGATGTACAATGAAAATGGCAATTTGATTTTATTTTCATGCAATCTTCTGGCAACTTCAGCGATCATAAATCCACCGATTCTGTTATCCAACGCTCTGCCGGTCAGGTATTTTCCGTTCAATTCGGTCAATTCATCTTCAAAAACAGCAACAGATCCAACATGAATACCAAGTTTGGCAACCTCTTCTTTAGTTGAACAACCAACATCGATGAATATGTTGTCTGTATTAGGTGTAATTTCTTTATCAGCGGTTCTAACATGAATGGCTGGCCAACCAAATATACCTTTAACAACTCCTTTATCGGTTAAAATATTTACCCTCATAGAAGGTGCAATCATGTGATCGGAACCTCCATTTCTGGTCACATATAGATAGCCATCTTCGGTTATGAATTTTACAAACCAAGAAATTTCATCGGCATGTGCCTCAATGACAACTTTGTATTTTTTACCAGGATTGATAACACCAGCAACTGAACCATATGCATCAGAGATGTATTCATCAATATAGGGTTTTAAATAATTGAGCCAAATTTTTTGGCCTGAACTTTCGAATCCTGTTGGAGAGGTGTTGTTAAGGTATTCGTATAGAAATTTGTTGCTTTTTTTGTCCATTATGGTTTAGAATGGTAGGTCATCACTAACATCGCCGTTTCCAAAATCTTCAATAACAGGTGCTTGAGAGTAATTTTCACCTTGATTCTGAGGAGCTCCGGTTGATGCACCAGCCGGTTCTATTTTCCATGAACGAACGTCTGTGTACCATTTTCCATTGTATTCACGACTTTCAACATTAACAGATACTTTAACATTGTCGTTGATATTGTATCTGTTTAGATCATCAACTTTTTCGGTCCAAGCCGAAATGCAGACTTTTTTCGGGAATTTGTCGTTGGTTTCAACGATGAATTCTTGTTTTTTCCACTCACCTTTAGCACTGGTTCCTTTCTGCAAATCCAGTTTCTGAATAATTCTTCCTGTTATTTCCATTTTGATACAATATGAGATACAAAGATAAAAAAGTAAATCATGCGATGTTTGATGATTAATATACACTTTATTGACATTTCTATGTAAAAGTCTTTCTATGTTTGCAACACTTTATAACTGGTAGATCATTAGATGTGTATTTTAACATTTACAGATAACGAAAATTCAAAAATCATTACTTTTACAAGAGACGAAGACCCAAATCGTCCTTTTGAAAACATGAAAGTACATTCCAATGGATTGATTTGTCCTATGGATTTAAAAAATAATGGTACCTGGATTGGATTTAATGGTCAACAAATTTCAATGTTACAAAATGGTGCTTTAGAAAAGCACAAAAGAAAAGATCATTATGATAGAAGTAGAGGTTTAATTTTAATGGATGTTTTAAAAGGCAAGAAAATAGAGCAGGTCTTTCTTGATTTAAAGGGTTTAGAAATCGAACCATTTTCATTGAGCAATTATGATGTATCAAATAATTTATTTACAATATATGCTTATGATGGTGAAAATTGTGTTAAAACAATTCATAATGATTTAAATAAAATAATTAATCTATCATCTACATTATACGATAATGACAATAAAATTAGAATTAGAAAAGCCTATTTAGAACTGAATGCTTATTCCCCAAATGATTTAATTGAATTCCATTTAAAGTATAAAATAAATCAAACTGAAGGCATTTTTCATCCATTGGTTAGCAGTACTTCTGTCACTCAATTTGTTGTATCAAGGTCGGAAATTCAATATAAATTCATCAATTTATTGACCGATCAAATCGTGGAAGGAAGGACAGAATTGAGATGAAAGTGAGAAGATTCTTTATTAAACTCATGAATTATGAGTATTGGCCAATGTGGGCCTTTTACTTGCCTTTATTTTTCCATTTTATATATAAAGGATTGAAAAACAGAGATCTGTTTTTCTTTACCAATGTCAATAGAAGACTGGATGACTATGGAGGTTTATTCTTTGATTCAAAGCAAGTTATTGATAAAAAAATCCCAATCGCTTATAGAGCTGAACATATTTTTCTAAAAAAGGGCCAAAGTTTAAACATTGAAGATTTGAAATTTTCATGG
>DASWYG010000424.1:0-3438 GCA_036405075.1 Bacteroidia bacterium
AACCTACTACTACAAATAGCAGACCGAGTAGCAATAAGATTACACCTAAAGCTATTGAAACAAGCAAAAGGAATATCAAACCGAGTATGATCAGTATCCAGCCTATAACATCCAAACCTGAAGATTCATGTGTTTCAGTGCTTGATTTTGGAGACATTTTTTCAATCTTTTTATTGATTTTCTTTATCAATGATTTGTTTGAGGTCTCTGTTCTGCTCTCTTGCTTGGCTGATTTTAATTCTGAATTTTTAGAAACTTTTTTTGATGCTTCGATTTTTTGTAATGTTTTTGTTTGGATCACATCCTGAGTATTGGTTAAATTCAATTCAGAATAAGCGCTCTCATCCACATTGTTTGCCTCGCTTAGCGATTGTTTATCATCTTTCAAGGCAAGTTCAGTTTTTCTTTTTTCAGGGTCTTTGTTTGAATGTTTTTTCACTTCATCTTTACCTGAAAACCAAGAAATGTTTAAACCTCTGCTGTAACGTTTAGTGCCGATACTGAGACTTCCACATGAAGAAAATAAAATAGCAATTAATGCCGTAAATAGTAATGTTTTGTTTGATTTCATAATGATTTTATTGTTATTAGGGTTGTTAATTTTTTTACTAAAGTCAAATCCTGTGCCAATTCATAAAATGGTTTTTAGACTGAGAGCATTAAAGTAATATTCTCCAAACAATACAAACTTCTTATGATGAAAAAAACAGTTCCATTGGCAATGGTTCAAACAAAATGATCTGATCGTGTATCCAAATCCAAGTAACGGTGAGTTCAATATGATGCTGCAAGACCAATCTTCAGCGCATAGGATGGTAGCAGATGTCTATGGAAACGCAAATATTAAGGGAGAAATCAGTGGAGCTGCAATTTTAGACTTAAATGGTTTTGAGATAGGCGTCTATTTTTAATTGTTTAAAACGGCTCGTTCGAAGATGTGCAGAATATCATCATAGAATGATCGCCAAGAAGCAAAGCTCAAACATAGCTTTTTGGCAAAATTGAAATGATCTTATCAGCGATTGATGCTGATTTTTTGAGTAGACTGTTTGCCATCAGCCATAATGCGCACAAGGTAATTGCCATTGGCCAGATTGCTGATATCAAATTGCTTATTGAAATTGCCTATGCCGGCAGCTCCTTCCATCAATTTTAGTACTACTTTGCCACTCACATCCACTATGTCAACATTTACTTTACCGGCAGTTTCAACATCAAAATTGACGATCACATAATCGAAGGTAGGGTTGGGATAGATCTTAACTTTATCCAATGTTTTATTGACATTTAGACTCAGCGCTTTATTGCGTTTCACAGTCAGTTTAGACAAGAAAGTTTGATCGCCTCCTTTGTGTCCATCAAAATTCGAGTTAAATCCACCATAAAAGGTAACATCTTCTTCTGATTTAGGAGCAACCCATTGAAACGACCAGGAAAGTGAATTGACGCCTTCAACACCATTTTCAGTATAAGTGATGTATTTGGTGCCTCCAACGAATTTGGTTCTAACAGGATCAGTGATGATCATGCTGCCCATAAGGTTGCCCAAAGTATCTTGTGGCGAAATTTCGAAGCCAAAGCGAGTAGCTCCTGCCTCTTTATTGGTAGCAGTAATGGTATAGGTCATGCCGGGCACATAGCCTTCGGCAGGAATGTCTGATGTGATCCAATCTTCAACTTCAACTGCGAAGCCACCGTGACATGCAGTACAGTTTTTGAAGCTGTCGCCGGGAGATCCTGTGTAACCGGGTGCAGCGCCATCTTTCTTCATGATCATCATGGATTGAGTGAAAATGAAAATGGCAAAAATCGATGAAACAAAAAGTAATTTTTTCATATAATTTACAAATGATTTATTCTTGGTACAATGCAAATATATTCTATTTATGGGTTAATTGGAAAATAAATTGCTCATGACGGCTTTTGAGCGGTGTTTTCAGTTCGTTTCGCTTGATTGATTTTAGAGGGTTTGTTCTGTAATATAATGATAAAAAGCAACAATTGAATGTAAAAAAGAATTAAAACACTGTATTTGAGAATCGGGTTGATATAAGAGTAGGATACCACTTCAAACATGAGGTAAGTTGGGGAATTGGAAGATTCTTTAAAAATGCCCCGAATTTTACCTCTGACAATGTATTCATCTACGCCCATTGGATCAGATGCAGAATTGGGGACAGCCATTAATTGTATTTGAGATAGATCAATGTTTCTGGCATTCAAACTATCGGGCATTGACCATCTTAAATAACATTTACCACTGATGAGTTTGGCGTTTGGTCCTGAGTGCAATTGGCCACTGATTATGATTCGACCCCATTGAATAGGCATCAATACATCACTAAACACAAATAATTCGAGTACCACCAGGGCAATGAAGATTTCTATGAGCTGACTGCGTTTCAAGGTTTTAATGGACTTCAAACATAGTTGTATTTTCAAACAATTAATTGAAATTTTAGGGGATCAATTTCATTTTTTTGTTTCAACTACATGAAACTGTTACTTGGAAAATTACTATTTGTTTTTGCTTTTGTTTTAACTTCTTGTATGTCTCCACGGGTCTATGTACCTGCTATGCCTGCGACTCCATTGTTTGAGAAAAAGAAGGATGTCTATACTGAATTCAATGGCAATGTTTTTGGGATGACCGGTGCTTGTTTTGGTGCAGCTTTAACCGATAATATAGGCGCCTATGCAGCTGTTAGTGCACATTTTGGTAGTAATGACAATGAATTGTTTTCGCCCAAAAATAGTTTTACGACTAAAACGGTCAATTATACTTTTGGTTTAGGTATGTTTAGAAATAGAATTGTTTCAGAAAAAAAGAGATTAGAAGGGTTTGTTGAATATACCAGTGGTGTTTTTGAAGCGTCAGCTTCTTCAAAAAAAACCATCAATTCTAAGCCTGTATACCAAAACGCTTTTCTGGATGGTAAATACAATCAATGGTCAGTGAATTTAAATCGATCTATTAAAGATGAAAATGCCTTAATGTGCATTTCATTGGGATTGGGATTTACTCATTTCTTTGATTATACCAACGAAATGGATGAACCAATAGATGAGGTGATGGCGAGATTAAAGAACGATAAATTGTTTGGTTTTGGGGATTTAGGATTCAATTTCATGCTAGGTAAGGGAGCGGTTAAATTTAAATGTCAGCTGTTGATGTCTTATAGTATCATGCCGCTAAATATAGAAAGAAATCTGGGTGTCAATTTTTATAATACTTTTGGTTTGGTGTATATGCCGAGGTGATATAGCATTGTGAATCTAATTTGAATGTAATGTATAATGATTTTGAATTTTGTTAAATTTTAGGGGGTCAATTTCTTTTTTTTGTTTCAACTACATGAAACTGTTACTTGGAAAATTACTATTTGTTTTTGCTTTTGTTTTAACTTCTTGTATGTCTCCACGGGTCTATGTACCTGC
>DASWYG010000425.1:0-1516 GCA_036405075.1 Bacteroidia bacterium
ATCGATATTGCACACCATCTATTTCTTTAAAATTTGAAACTTCTCGAATTTCACTTATTTCACTTGCTGTTAATTTAAATTTCTCAGTAATGAGATCAATATCCGTGTTACTTTTCGATTGCTTCTTAGTGCACGCAAAAATCAATATTGCCAATAAAAAGATTGTATAATTCTTCATTTCTTTTCGCCTTTATATCTATTATTAACATACTCCAGTAAATCTTTGGTCTTATCCAAATCCTTTTTACCATATAGCACTGTTCCCTTGTTATCTGCTCCGAGTATCAAATCATAACTGTTCTTATCGCCAAACTCCTTAATATATGAATTTAATTGCTTAATGATCTTACTGTCATACGTAAGTCTTAGATTTTCATTGTCTTCATCAAATTGCTGATTGACTTGTAGAAAATACTCTCGTTTACTATCAAATATCTTCTTCTTGTCCTCAGGAATCGATTTCATGCCTTCAAACTCATACGACAATTGACTCAATTCGTTTTCAAGGCTGTCTTTTACCCTATCCCTGACAGATTTCACCTTGTTATATTCTGCACTTAACTCCTTCTTGTATTCGAAAGATTCATATAAAAGATTCACGTCAATGTAAACAACTTTACTATTGTTGTTACAAGCGACCATTACTGAGGACAACATTAGTATAAAAACTGTATATTTATTGAGCAATTTCAAATCGTATAAGTACTTTTTTATCATTAAAATAAATCTCCATTTCATACATTTTATTCATTGAAAACACATCTGGTGTAATCACCATTCTGTATTTCAAAATGCCGCTCCCACTTAAATCTGTTGAATAAACATCGTGATCCGCGTTAACTGAATCCTTTACAACTTTCCTAATTTCAGGATTCACCGATTTTGAATGAAGTTCCTTAACTTTTATCTCTGGATTTTTTGAACCAAGATCATTGCTTATTGTAAAGTAAACAACATCATCCAATTTAAATTTTTGTAGACCAGTGATTGAATAGTTTAAATCAAAATATCGATAATCTATTTTCTTCAATTCCTTCTTCACCTTAAACTGCCATTGTTCGCTCTTGGCCACAAAGGTGTTGCCTACATAGGCTTGTACCTGCCAGGCATAAGTTTTGCCGGCTTCAAGTTCGGGGAAGTCGGTGGGATGCATCATGGTTGAGGCATTGATGCCCTGCATGTCGATGATGGGACGGTTCATGGTCAAGGCATCGGATTTGGATTGTCCATCCATCATTTCTACCAAGGTCATGGTATAGTTCAACCCTCCTATGCCGGCTATTGGTGCCGGTGGTATCCAGGTATAGGTAGGACGGGTCTCGTCTATTTCTGATTTGTCTGTTGGAAATGCCAATACCAGTGGTGTTGGGTTCTCTACATTTACCTGAATGCAAACCGGCATTTCTATGCTGCCTGCGTTCTGACCGGCACCATTGCAATCCGGTTGAGCACATTCGGTCCATAGACAGATGCGGTAAGTACCGGAAGGATAAGTACCTGTTTTGGCTTCTATTTC
>DASWYG010000426.1:0-4611 GCA_036405075.1 Bacteroidia bacterium
AGCAAAATAGGCGATCAGTGGAATCATTGAAATGGTAAGCAATGTTTTTTTCTTATCAATTGGTGTTATTGCCATGATCAGTAGCATTGAAACCATGCAGATTGTAAAGAAATTGAAGCCTGAACAAGATTTGTCTATGACTATCATTAAATCATCAAATGCAAAGCCATGATCTGAATTGTAATGATAGTTAGAGTCATAATAAATGGCCACTGCCGTGGCAACCGGCTTAATTAAAAAATCAAATGCTTCGGTATTGCCATATTTGTAAAGAATTTTGCCTGATGCAAATAGCAATAAAATACATAGAATTATGCAAATTTGATAGATCGTAGTTTTAGAGATTTTCATATTTTAACTGTTTGCACTTGATTCAATACACCTCATTTTAGCTAAAGTGAATTGACTTCTGCGAACGTTCATGTAATGTCGATGAACTTTCAAATTACATTTAAATTGTAAAATTAAAAAAGTATGACAAAAAAAAGGCGCGATTCAATCGCGCCTTTTTTGGTAAAGTTTATGAGTTTATTGAACTATCAGTTTTTTGCTGATCACAACTCCATCAATGATCAATTTAACCGTATAGACACCAGGAGCCAATGCGCCAAGATCGATTTCTATATTTGAAGTAGATTGACTGATGTTTGATGTGTGAACAGTTCTGCCCAACGCATCCATTACCATCACATCAGCATTTTCAGTTGTATGACCTTTAAGGTCGATGTTGAATATGCCTTTGCCCGGATTCGGATATATGTCTATCAAATCTCCTGATTTGCTGTTGTTGATGCCCACAGTACTGTTCATGCATTTTGGCCAGTATGTATACACTATCTGACGGGTAAGCGGTAAAGAACTGTTGCCACTTGGGTCAATCACTTTGTATGTGATGTAGTAAGTACCTTCATTCATTGGATTAACGTTTTGTGATACTATCTCAACCCTTGGCAATAAAATTTCTGGTCCGTAATAGTTGTCAGTAGTGGTCAGATCCCAGAAAGGCCAAATGTTTTCACCAACACAACCATAAATGGTTCCTCCCCAAAGGATTGGAGCTATTCGGTCAACAACCTTAACTGTTCTGGTTTTATAAGTGATGTTGTTTGATCCGTCAACTGCTTTAAATACCTCGAAATAAGTGCCTATCTCGTTTTCATTGACATTGCTTGAGATCTTGCTGATAGAAACATTGCCGCCGCCATAATAATTGTCGGTCACAGTTGCTTTAACTGAAACGTATTTTTCAGTTACTTGATGCTCAATTTCATCCTGCGTATTGAGACTGATCACCGGAGGGATATAATCATCAACTCTGTAAGTAACTACTTTAGGATTTGATAAATTGCCACGGTCATCTTCAGCAACATAAGTTGCAATGTAATTTCCTTTTACTGTAGTGTTCACAATTTCAGGATCCCAAGATCTGTGCAAAACAGGTGTCTCATCGTAAGCATCTTCTGAAAATGCCTGATTGATCCATACACTGCCTATTTGGATGAATGTGTCACTGACAATGAAGATCTCCGGAGCAGTGTGATCTTCAACACAAACATTTCTTTTAGCTGTTGTGATATTGCCTGCAAAATCTTGAACAGTATAGGTCAATGTGTAAACACCTTCTTTTCTTGTGTTCACTGTGCCACTTACACGAATAGCACTGTTCATAGATATGAAAGGATTGGTGTTGTATGCAATAGCACCCGGATCGGTGTAATCAGGATTGTCCCTTCTTGCTTCAATACATCCAGCGTTTGAAGGATTAAGTATCAATACAGGTGGTGTTAAATCGTTTACCACAATAATTGTTCTGGTAACAGGGTCGGCAGTGTTGCCGGAATTGTCTGTTACATTGTAAACGTAGGTGTATAAACCTGTGACTGCAGTGTCAACATCAAATGTTTTTTCTATCAGATTGGTGAGGTTACCTTCTGATGCATCAAAAGCTGTAGCGCCGGCGTCGACATACTTAGAACCAACTTCAATTTTAACCGTATCTTCACCCAATAAGGTGATAATAGGTCTGGTTTTGTCGTTGTATAAATTGATGGTATAATCTTCATATTCTCCGGCTAAAACCGGTCCGCATGAAGCTGTGTTTTCATTATCGAAATTGATGCCTACTCTCATTACCGTATTGCCTTCAAAAGATGATGAGATATTTGGTACAGTGAAAAAGCCGGATGAAGTTTTGTTGTATGTGCTGGATTCTGAAAAAATCAATTCATTGGCATCATTGAAATCACCATCGATGTTCCAGTCTATCCAAACTTTCCTGTTTGCCGGATCTTGATTGGTGTTTCTGGAAGTCTCAATTTTGTATGTTTTTCCAAATGTCAACAATGCACTTGCAACAGAGGTGTAATTGGTATATGAAGAAATACCTGAGCTGCTGCTGTTACTCATCAATTCAGTGTTACCATCCAAAACTCTTACATTGTTTATGCCAAGGTCTGCTGATAAAATGAATGATGTAGGATCGCAATAATCTACTGCACAGATGTAAGTGTTTTTTACCACTGTTTTGGTTGTGTTGCTTGGATCTAATGAATTGTATGCTTTTAAAGCTATGGTGTAACAACCGGGTGCTGTGAATTTTAATATTGGAGTAGGGAATGAATCGCCCGGATTGCTGTTGTATTTGATGAATCCCGCACCATAGGTAGACGGCGAAGTAGGAGGGTTTTGTAACACATAAGTAGTAGGGAAAATGGTCCATTCAAAGCGATTTGCTGCATCAGTTACAGGTTTTAATTGCACCACATCAGTAGATAAATTTGGACGGCGATTGGTAGTCGTTACATCTAGTTTTATTTGTGTGTTTGGTGTAACAACATCTACGATTTGACATGATTTGTCATTGCCGGCACATGATTTTATTTCCAAACATACTTTGTATTGGCCATCTGTAGAGAAAGTTGTATTGAGGTTCTTTTTGGTTGAAACCGGAACATCATCAATACTCCATTCCCAAGTTGGCACACCCACAATGTTCATAGTGGTATTTGTAAACAAAGCAGGTGTTGAATTGTACAATGGTGTGTTGTATGCGGCAAATGCAGGTTTTGGAACAACGGCAGGACTCAATTCAGAAGTGTAATAACCAGCAAAACCAGAGTCAACACCGGATGCATCTGATTCAAATAAAACATACATACTTCCACTTAAAGCGGTAACTTTTTGAGGAGGTTTAGATCCTGCAGTCCACATCGCCAATAAAGTGGTGTTTGGTCCACCAGGTGATTGTCCATCCCATACCCTCAATTTGTCTCCCGTTCCATTGAATTTCAATCGGGTCATGGTCAATTCTATCTTTTTAGCATTACAAGGGCTAATGAGCAAAAAGGAGCGAGTGCCCAAACCTTGATTGTTGCTATAGTTGCCATTCTTGCCACCATTGTCATAAATGGTGCCTGTTGAACTTTCAACCGTATTGTCGCTGTTTGGTCCAAATGTTCCAAAACCAAGCGTATACTCAGTAGGCATGGTCACCGTGATGTAACAGGTTTTTTTAATGGTCTTCGAAAATCCAACATCGTTTTTAGATGTCAATTCGATGGTATAACAACCCGGTTCTTCAAATGAAAATTCAGGCGTAGATGAAAATTCATCAGCACCAGTATTAAATGGGTCAGCTAAGACATCGTTTGTGCTGAATGATTTTATGTTGTTGACATCAGTAGAATCATAAACATTCCACTTCCATTGATATGGGCCATTGGTAGATAAGTCATAGAAAATGACACTTTGATATTGCTCAATAACCACTTTGTTTGAAACAAAATTAGCTACAGGAACAACTGTTGGTACATTTACAGATAAACACTTTACAATGCTGTCGGCCCCTAAACAATTCACACTTTTTAATTTCACACATTTGGTTCCGCCTGTTGTCCAGGTGTAATTGAAATTTGTGCTGTTCAAAGCTTCATTGGTGCCGTCATTGTTGGCATCCCAGGTATGAGAAATGTAGCCACTAGGGTTGGAATTGATGAATTTTACAACTGATTTGACCCATGCAGAGCTTGGTGCAACAAAGTTTGCAGCCAATGATGATGGTAATCGTATGTCTACACTATAATCCTCAGTTTCTCCGAAAGTGTAAGTTCCACATGCGTTTCCCGGATTTGAAAGCGTTCCTTCAATCAATACTACCCTCATCCTGGTTTTGCCCGGTTTAACATTACATGGTACGGTGAACTTGTATGTAAATACAAATGGAACACCGGATGATGTCAAAGCAGTTGGAGCTACTGCTTCACCAGATTCAAAACCATTGTTTTGGTTGTAATCTATCCATGCCAAGGATCTGTGAGTGAACACACCTGTACCACAGGTAGTAGAGGTAATTACCAATGTATAAGTACTGCCGGCAGTTAAATCCGGAGCTGTGATATTGGTGTGGTCGGTATACAATTGACAATTGCTGCCCGGGTATGGATTTGATAAATTGTCAAGCAAAATAGAGTTGCCTTGCAAAGTTACACGTCCGATGTCTTCATCCGCAGCATTTGTAGCATTCGATGTGCAGTACTGTGCTTTTGTTTCAATAGAGAAAATACACAAAAATGCAATAAGAAATATGTATGTAAGCGATCTTATTATACGCTT
>DASWYG010000427.1:0-4753 GCA_036405075.1 Bacteroidia bacterium
ATCGATATGTTCAAGAGTTCATTAACCCCTTGTACGCCTTAAATGCTAAAATCATTCTTAAAAGAGGGTACAGGTCCGGAAATATGACAGATTATAGCTTGAATAGCAAGGCTTTATCCATATTTGACAAGCAATTGTATACTGCTCAGAATGACAAAGGGATATTTGGAAGAGTGACAGATCCGGCTACAATTGCAGAAATAGATCAGTTAGGTAAACTTTTGTTTTACGATCCCATATTGTCTGGCAACAATCAAAGGAGTTGTGCCAGTTGTCACATACCAACTCAGTATTATGCAGACACTGTTAGCAGAACAGCTTTGAAGTTCAATAAAATGGGTCGATTGACAAGGAACACACCAAGTACCATCAATGCAGGATTCAATCATTTGATCATGGCAGATGGCAAGCACCTGACACTTCAGGAACAGGCTGTGGCAGTAATGTGCAATATGGATGAGATGGGTTCAGTAAAAGGTGAGATACTTGAAAAAGTAATGAGTTGTAAAGCTTATTCTGATGCACTCACTCGTTTGGCTAAATTAACACCTCAAAGCCCGAAACCGGGTATTGACCACATTGTATCAGCCATTACTTTACATTATGGAAAATTCAGTTTATATGATTCACCATTCGACAGAGCCATGAATAAAAAAGAAGAAGTGAACCAGGAAGTGGTATTGGGATACAATTTGTTTATGTCAAAAGCTCAATGTGCAACCTGTCATTTTGTGCCTCAGTTTAACGGTGTAAAACCACCTTATGTGGGTTCAGAATTTGAAGTTTTAGGTGTGCCAGAGGATACAAATTTCATAAAATTGAGCAGCGATTCAGGGCGTTATTACATCAATCCGGCTTTCGAAACCTTCAGAGCGTTTAGAACAGGCACGATTAGAAATGCAAGCAAAACTGCACCCTATATGCACAATGGGGTTTTCAGAACATTAACAGAAGTGGTTCAATTCTATAACAACGGAGGTGCCCAGGGTAGGGGTTTACAGCTCGAAAATCAGACTTTATCAGGAGATAAATTGGGGCTCACAGAATACGAGATCAGGTGTTTGGTACTTTTCATGGAATCACTGACAGAAAACATAGTGTTTGAACCGGCCCCGGAACAATTGCCAAAATCAAAGAAAAAAACATTAAACAACAGAATAGTAGGAGGAAATTATTGATGAGATTGAATATTTTAAGAGGATTGATATTGACAGCAGGTTTTATAACAGCCTGTGCTGAAAGAAAGATCGTTTATGATTTTCCGGTGGCAATGTCAGAAAATGTGAGACAACAAAATTATGAATCCTGCGAAAAGGGTAGAATTCTATTTGATGTGAATTGTGGCGGATGTCATTACAAAGAAGTGAAAGGAAGAAAAGTGATACCTGATTTTTCTATGGAGCAATTGTCTAATTACGAGTTTAGGTTTTTAAACCGTAATCATGAGGACAGTTTAACTGAGAGCAGGTTGAGTCAGGATGAATTGGTTCACATCATCACATTTTTAACTTATAAGAAGAAAAGTGGGATAGGTATTAAATGAAAAAAGCCGCTAAAAGCGGCTTTTTTTAATATGATTGAGGTGTGATTAAGCACCAAGCGCAATGCGTTTGAAGCTAAGGACTGTAAGACCTGCTTCAGAATCATTGAGCATTTTAGCGATTGTTTTTGAACTGTCTTTAACAAATTCCTGATTGAGCAGGGTGTATTCTTTGTAAAATTTGTTCAATCTGCCTTGAGCAATTTTTTCAGCCATTTCAGCTGGTTTACCTTCAGCGATAGCTTGTTCTTTACCAACTTCGATTTCTCTGTTGATGGTTTCTTGAGGAACTTCTTTTTCGTTAAGGGCGATAGGGTTCATAGCAGCGATTTGCATTGCTGTGTCTTTACCTGCGGTAAGATTGGCTTCGCTTGGAGCGTTGTTCATTTCAACGAGGACACCCATTCTGTTACCGGCGTGAATATAGGCAACCACGTTGGTACCGTTGACGATTTCGTATTTAGAAACGTCCATTTTTTCACCTGTTTTACCCATTTCATCGAGCAATCTTTGTTCGAGAGAAAGGTTACCAATTGTAAGCGCTTTAAGGGCTTCAATGGTAGCAGGTTTATTGGTAAGGGCGAGTTGTGCGATTTCGTTAGCGAATTTCACGAATTCTTCATTTTTAGCGACGAAGTCGGTTTCGCAATTCAATTCAACAACCACACCAGTGGTTCTATCGGCTGAAGTAAGTGCAATAACTGCACCTTCTTTAGCGGCTCTATCTGCTCTGTTTAAAGAGATCTTTTGACCTTTTTTTCTTAGGAAATCTATGGCTGCTTCGAAATCGCCGTTGCTTTCGGTAAGGGCTTTTTTACAATCCATCATACCTGCACCGGTCAATTGGCGAAGTTTGTTTACGTCTGCTGCACTAATTGTTGACATACTGCTCATTAAATACTTGACTTTTTATGATTATGCTTCTGTTGCACTTTCTTTTTCAGCTTTAGCTTTTTCTACTTCAGCTGAATCTTTTTCTCTTTTTCTGTCCATTTGACCTTCTTCAATTGCTTTAGCGATAACGTCAACAATCAATTTGATTGATTTAGAAGAGTCGTCGTTAGAAGGGATTGGGAAGTCAATATTGGTAGGATCGCTATTGGTATCAACCATAGCAATGGTAGGGATATTCAATTTGAGGGCTTCAGCAACTGCGAGGTGTTCTCTTTTAACGTCAACAATGAAAAGAGCAGATGGAAGACGAGACATGTCGGCAATACCGCCAAGAACTTTGGCTAATTTTGCTTTTTCACGTTCTAACATCAATTTTTCTTTTTTGTTGATATTGGCATAAGTTCCATCTACAGACATTTTTTCGATGCTCTGCATTTTTTTGATGGATTTACGCACTGTGCTGAAATTGGTCAACATACCGCCCAACCATCTTTCGGTGGCGAAAGGCATATTGGTTTGTTCGGCAACTTCTTTGATAATTTCCTTAGCTTGTTTTTTGGTGGCTACGAAAAGTATTTTACGGCCGGATTTAACCATATTTCTCACAGCTGAAGCAGCCTCATCTAATTTGATAGAGGTTTTGTTCAGGTCTATGATGTGAATGCCATCCTGCTCCATGAAAATGTAAGGAGCCATCTTGGGATTCCATTTGCGGGTGAGGTGTCCGAAGTGACAGCCTGCTTCCAATAATTGTTCTTGTGATACTGAAGACATTTGAATATGGTATTAGCGTTTGCTGAATTGAAATCTTTTTCTTGCTTTCTTTTGACCCGGTTTTTTTCTCTCAACCATTCTGTCGTCTCTTCTGAGCAAACCGATTGGTTTTAAGGTTAAACGGTATTCCGGATTGATTTCGCAAAGTGATTTGGAAATGGCCAGACGAACAGCTTCTGCTTGTCCGGTAACACCACCACCGTCAACATTGATCTTGATGTCATATTTACCAACTGTGTCAGTCATTTGCAATGGTTGAACCACTTTGAACTGATTCACCAAAGTTGTGAAATATTTGTCGTACGGTTTGTTGTTAATAAGAATGTCACCATTGCCGGCTTTAACATAAATGCGGGCTACTGCGGTTTTTCTTCTTCCAGATGTGTTTGTAACTTCCATGAATATAACTGTATGGATTATTTAATCTTTAATTCTTTTGGCTGTTGTGCCTGATGCGGATGTTGATCGCTGTCATAAACATGAAGGTTGCGGAACATCTCCGATCCCAATCTGTTTTTTGGCAACATGCCTTTCACTGCCTCTTCTATCAATGCAATTGGTTTTTTGTTCACCAAATCAGATGCACTGATCTTCTTTTGTCCGCCCGGATAACCTGAATACGTGATGTACTCTTTGTCTTTCAACTTGGTTCCTGACAATTTAACCTTGCCTGCGTTCAAAACAATGACACAATCGCCATTGTCAGAATGCGGAGTGTAATCGGCTTTGTTCTTTCCGATCAGAGCTGCAGCAATCTGCGAAGCTAAACGTCCAAGCACTTTGTCGCTTGCATCCACTACATACCAGTTCTTGGTAATGGTGGCTTTGTTAGCGTAAACGGTTTTATAACTTATTGAATCCACGTCTTTGGGTGTTGATAAAAATTTGGGACGGCAAAATTAGATAATCATATTGGAAATACCAAACTCTCCGGGCAATTTTATTTAAATTAATGAACAAGGCCCCTGTAGACCCCCATCAATAGGGACTTCTGGCTCGCCCAATCGTACTTCTCCAAAACTGCCATTTTTCCGTTTTTCGACATGAGTTCACTTTTTTTGACATCTGTGTGAATTGTTAACACCGCTTTTTTGATTTCTTCTGCTACCATCGGGTTTACACAAATGCCTGCTCCATTCCCTTCAACTACCTCCTCATACAATTTGAAATTAGATGTCACTATTGGAAGTCCAACTCGCATATACTCAAATAGTTTGGTAGGATAACTCTCTTCCGAATTCTTCATCCTCCAAATGATACACATGCCTATGTCCATTTTCTCCGCCATTTTATACCCCTCTTCCAAATTCATCCGGCCGTAAAAATGCAAATTTCCAGAGATCTCTTTGTAATAAGGCAATGACCTTATTTTCCTGTCTAAATCGCTGTACAATTCACCAACACAATGAAAATGAGGGTCATAACCTTCGGTTTTTAACAAATGAACTGCTTCCGCTATTTGTAATATCCCCCTGTTTTCTAATATTATGCCTATATAATATAAGTTTAAATTATGATTAAATTGCTTTTTCTCAAACTGTTTAA
>DASWYG010000428.1:0-9771 GCA_036405075.1 Bacteroidia bacterium
GCTTTGTATTTAACCTGGAAGCTGCTCACAGTTGTAGTTGAATAGTTTTGTACTTTCAATGTTACATCTTGAGTGCCCACAGATACAGGCAAGGTTGGGGTAATGATGGAAATGACGCCAATACTTGGTACATAATTGTATTCATCAGCTCCCATGTCAACAATGGTAGATGGTGATATAGGACGTGCATCATTGTCTATATCTGTAGCGACTGAACTCAGGTTTGTACCCACATCGTTCAATTGAGTAGAAGTAGGTTTTGAGTGCAAATCGGTCAGGTTGTTTCTGTAGTTAGGATTACCACCTCTTGAATTGGCATTATATGTTGGTGTACCTCCGTTGAAGGTGTTGTAACCTGTGGTGCCAATTGCAAACATCAGGTTGTTGGTATTGGTGGTGTAATAGTTGTTGTAATTGATCACCAAATTGGCAACAGGATAGGTAGCTGAGAAATAATAGTAACACACATAAGTACCTTGCGCATTGAAGTTGGCAAATGAGTTGTTGCGTATATCGAGATCAGTTACATAAGCATTGGTGTTTTGAAAGAACAATGCCGCACCTGTAGCAGTACTGTTCAAACTCACCGAATTGTGGAAGATATCTATCAATCTGCTCGTCGGAGTGCTTGATCCAAAGTAGATACCATAAGGAGAAGTGCCGGTGCTTTGTCCACCCACCATGTTGTTGTTGACAGTTGATCTTGCAGTTCCTGTTCCGCCTTGGTTATTGGCATTTTGTAAATAGATACCGAATTGACCAAAGTTGTTGACCGTGTTTTTATCTATTTTGAACAGATCATTGCTGATGGTGTATATACCTCTCGATCCTGTTTGTGAGGTAGTAGACAAGATCACTTTGTTGTTGATGATCTGTATATCGTTTTGGAACTGAGAGTAAATGCCGGTGTAATAGGCACCATTGATGTTGTTGTTGATGATTCTGGCTTTGGCTTCAAAGGTGGTTGAAACAGTGTTGCCAACCATGTATACACCATAACTGCCGTTTCTCACCTGATTGTTGTTCAACATAAAACGGTTGCACATATTGGCTGCACCATTGGTGTGATTCACCACTGCAAAGTTTTGTGAAGTGCTGCTGGTTATAGGTCCTGTGATAATGTTGTTCAGGAATGCCACACTGTCTTGAGCTCCGGCCAGTCTGATAACAGATCCAAATGAACCATTGCCCGGTGAAGCATTGGTGATTTTTAATCCATTGAAAATGATAAAGCTGGTACCATTCAGGAATATGGTGTGGTTATCAGCAGCAGCTGAGTTGTTGTTGATGGTGATCTCTGCATCTGCAGTATTACCCGGATCAGCTCTGAATGTTATAGAGTTGGCAGAACTTGACCCTGTGATGGCATTGAGTTGTATGCGCTCTGTATAAGTGCCTTGACGTACATTGAAAATCACAGGTCCGCAAATGCCGTTGGTGTTGAGGTATGCAGCAGCACTTGTAAATGAAGGGAAGCTTGGGTTACTGCCACCAATGGTATATGTACCACTCAATAGCAAAGAAGGAGATGATTGTAATGTGTCATTGCTGTTATTGCCATCTGAACCTGAATTTGGAGCAGTGGTCCAAACTTTTACCACACTGGATGGGCTGGTAAAAGCAAAAGCACCAATGGCAAAACTCGATGACAATTGGCCTTGAGCCAATAAGCCTGTCCAACTGTAAGGAGTCTGAGCAATGCCATCAACCGACCATTCTATAGTCGCAGATTTAAGCGTATCAGTTCCCATGTTTTTGATGATCACATCAACATTTGAAGAAACACCGCTGCAAGCATTGGTATTGCTGATGGTACTTACACTGGCGTCTAAAGCCACCGCAATGTATTCATCTGCACCAATGTCAGGGTTGCTGGTACTGCCGGGACAAGATCCGTTTGGACATCTTGGCTGATTGTCTATATCTGTAGTAACCAAAGAGCTGGCCTGACCGGCATTGTCCATTGCAGCTGCATTGCTGTGCAAGTTGGTGTTGCTGGTAAATACAGGATTGGTACTGATGGATGCGGCATCGCGTGATGATGCCGATTGCCAGTTGGCCAGTGTGGCTTGAGCTGTTGTATTCAAATAGGCGATGTTAGCACCTGTTGTATACAGATTGTTGTAATCGCAAGTCGGATAAAATGAAACGGTGTTGATTCTGAGAGCAGCACCTCCTCCATAGTTAGAGAAGACGTTGTTGAGTACAACATTCGATCCGTATGAATTGCCTTCAAGAAATGCGGCTGCCGTTGCATTGGTGGTTTGAGTATTGCCAATGTTGATGGAGTTGTGAATATAGTCAACTCCGTTGCCGTTATTTTCTCTCAATCCATAAGTAGAAGATGCATTTCGACCTATCTGAATCATGTTATTGGCCACCAAAGCACGACGTGGAGTAGTGATGGTAGAGTTAACACCAATGTACTGATTGTACATGCCTATGCCTGATATCGCCCCTGCAATTTTATTGCCTGTGATGATTGGACGGTTAATGTCATTGGCAATCATGATCCAATAATTGTACATGCCATTGTAGGTGGTCAATGTAGAATTGGTTGTTATGGAATTGTTTTTTAAGATCAAGCCATTCACATATTGATGGTACATGCCATAAGCATATTGATTGCTGAAGGTACAACCGGACAAAGTCAAGTTTTCGGTACTTGGCAATGAACTGTTGGATTGAATGTATGTACCATAAGAACCATTGTTGACTTTGCAATTGTTGAATGTGATGAAACTTGAAATGCTTCCACTGCTCAATGCAATGACGGCATGGTTGGTGGTGTTGGATGTTGCATTATAACCTTCAAAGATCACATTCGTAAATGTATCATTGCCTGTATTACCAGATAACAAAAGAGCTGTACCATAAGTTGAACCTGTAGCCATTATGCTCATGTCTTTGAACTTCACATAAGAATTGGTGAAGATTCTGACAGTGTAGTTAGCGGCGGCTAAAGTTGAACCAAAGCTCAGTTTAACACTGCTTGCAACTCCACTTGCCGATTTAAAGGTAATGGAATTGGCAGCAGATGAACCTCTGATTGCCGGTATATTGATTTGCTCATTGTAAGTACCAGCATCAGCAGTAAATGTTACCGGGCCTTTTATTCCACCGCAGATCATTGCAGAAACTGCATTGCTGAAGTTGCTGAAATCGCCTGAACTGCCAATCGTGTAATTGCCACTCATAGCAGGACAAAGCGTGAATGAAGCAGTGTCATTCAAACTCAATGAATCTGTACCTGCATTGGGAGAACTGGTATACACCATCAATTTGTTGACACCGTTGGTGAAATTGTAATTGGTGGTGAAAGTTACATTGGCGGTATCGCATGGAGACAAACTGCCCGACCACGATTGTGTAACCGCTGTTCCACCGTTGACCGTGTAATTGATGTCGGCAGATGTGATGGTGTTGTTGCCATAGTTTTTAATGGTCACATTGATGGATTGTGAACCGGTGTTAAGCGGGAATCCTGGGGTATTGATTTTCATCACACCCAAGTCATTTCCCGGAACGCTGTTCAATTCATCTGCACCAATATCCGGAGGATTCGAGCGGGTTTGACCATCGATGTCTGTTGTTAAAGATAGATTAACACCATTGTTGCAATAGTTATTGGTGTGCAAATTGGTATTGCTTACAAAATATGGATTCAGGTTGATAGAAGATGTTCCGCCTCCACTTGGGAATGCAGTTCTGTAGTTGGATGCATTGTACATGGTTGTACCAATGTTCACCAAGTTGAAACCTGAATTGGTGTAGTAGTTGTTGTAATCGAGATTCGACACATAAGAACTTGCAGTACTAAAGAATGGAACTGCAGTTGGAATGGCATTACCTGTAATTACCAAATGATTGTTGCGCACATCGTGCAAACTTCCTCCACTCAAATAAATACCATAAGCGGCACTTGAATTGAAATCAAGGTTGATGCTGTTGTGATAGAATTGATAGCGGGAAGAATTGTCGCTGATACCATAAATGGCAGTGGTGTTGCGGAACCCTCCACCTATAAAGTTGTTGTACACCTGACCATTGGCGCTACCGCTACCGCTGGAGGTAAGAAACTGAATACCGTATTGACCGGCATTGAGAATCTTATTGCTTTTTATTTCATGGAAATTGGCACCGGAGGCATTGCAATTGATGAGGTATATGCCAACACTTGAATTGTTGTTGGTTCTCATATTGATCTCATTGTTTTTGATTTTCACCAATGCACTCGAATTGAAATACAAGCCGTAATAATACTGGTTATAGAATTTAGAATTCCATGCATTGATCGCGTTTGCACCATTGCTGGATGAATTATACAAGCCATAATATCCGGCATTGAAAGTGCAACTGTCGAATGTGTTGTTGTTGCTCAATGAAGAACTTGTAGAGAGAGTGGTTAAGCTGCCATTGACAACTGCTGCTACAAAAGTGCTGTTGGTTGATGAAGCACCTGTTCCGGTCATTTCAATGACACAATTGTTGAACAAGTTATTGGTGCCATTCATGATGTGAGCTACCCAGGCATCTGAACTGCCGGTTGAGCGCAAGGTCATGTTTTTAAAGGTCACATAAGAAACGGCATTTAGTCTGACGATATAAGGTTTAAGGGCATTGGTTGCTGCAGTGATGATGCAGTTGGAGGGAGAAGAGCCAACGCCTTTGAATGTAATGGTATTGGTACTTGACAGGCCGGAAATTGAAGCCAGTTCGAGCTGATAAGTATAAGTACCATTTGCGATGTTAAAGGTAACGGGTCCGCTGATACCACAAGCTCTAAGTGAGGTATCTACTGCACCAATAGAGGTGAAGTTAGAAGAGCCGGTACCTGCGGGGTCTATGGTATATGTACCACTGAGAGCTGAACCGCAATACACGATCACTTTTCTACAAATGGAATCATTACCTGCTGATTGGGTACCGGCGCCATTGGCGTTGTTGACCCAGGCTTTGAGGTTATAAGTACCTGTAGTAGAGATGTTCAACTGAGTTGAGAAATTTGCAGTGTAGAGAGCTCCGGGAGCTATGCTAAGACCTGTGAGGGATTGAGTGACAGGGGTGTTGTTGTCGAGTTTGTAACCGATGTCGATGCTCGATAGAGTAGAGCTGGAGAGGTTGACAAACGAGAAACCGATGTTGTTGTTACCGGTTGTAAAATAAGCTGGGGAGGTGTGGGCAATAGATGCTGCATCATCGGTAGATCCTGTAACAACGAGGGTATAGTCTTCGACTTCACCATAGTTGAGGGCACAAGGATTGATGGGTTGACTGGCGAGGTCGCCGGTAACACGGATGCGATAAACACCTACCGGAGTGCCACTTGGAATAGTAAATGAACCTGTAACAGTAGCACCTGCAGTGGTGGTAGTTGAGGTCCAAACAAGTTCGGGGCTGGAGGTAGAAAATTGACCATCGTTGTTGTAATCGACATAGATTCGGGCCTCGGTAGAGTTACCGCTGCCGTTCTTAATAGAGATAGAGAGAGAACCGTTTGCTGTACCTGCCGTACTGATGTTGGTGTAGTCGTAGTAATTCGGGGCATTGCCGGTGGCGATGGATGAATTGTTGATGTTTCCAATGGTCACATTTTGAAGACCGATAGAGAAACCTGCGACGTTAGTAAAGGAAGGTGTGCAATAGCTGGGTAAAGTGTAACATTGTCCGCTGAGTTTAGAGAATGTTAGAACCAGAATTAGAAAGTAAAAAAACTGTTTTTTCATAATAGAGAGCTTAGATCATGAAGGGTATTTTGTTTCACCAAATATAGTTTTAGTTTTAAATATTAATTAAAAATATTTCAATTTATTTACTAATGCATTAAAAATAAGTAAATTAAGTTTCTAAGAACGGGGTCAATTGCAGTCAATTTGACCATGATTTGGGGTGATTTAGCGCAAAATGAGCTATGAAATTGGAGTTTGGTGCGAACCTTGCTGCAAAGTGATTTTTTAAATTTGAGAAAAATGAAAAGCGAATTGACTTAAATTGTTTCAAGAAAGAATCACTTTAATGATCGATTCAATTATGATCCGTATGGGGTTTCATTGGCGTTTTTTTCTTTTAGTTCGGAGTAGTTGCCAATGAAGGGGAAAATGATTGAGCAGATCAATGAGATCCAGAATCCTATTTTCAAGGTTTTTATTAATTGTAGTGCATCGTTGGATTCAATAGAACTTCCAACACCATTTTCATTCACTTTACTTACGAAAACAAAAAGAAGGACGATGATGCTTAATAGAGGCAAAATGAAAAGAAGTCCCGGAGGTAGGATGTATTTTCCATTATTTAAAAGAACGCCGAGCAATGCAATAATTCCACTGATTGGCAGTAACAACAGCACATAGCGCCAATTGCTAATAAAATTCTCACTCAAAGAACTGAAGACAATGTCAGAAGCAGACACATTGATCAATATGTTCAACCAAGGCATAAAAAATGAGGAGCAAAGAAGGATAGAAAAGACTGCGATTGTGATTTTTTTGTTTTGCATGATTTTAGTATTTTAAGTGTTAGATTGGAATGTTATCACCTTATATGGTAATCATAAGAGTGTTTTTTGCTTTCCTGGGCCATAAGTTGATCAATCTTGTTGATTTCAGATTGTTTAAAAGTACTGATCAATTCTTCCCAAAGTTCGTAATCATCAATATCGTAATAGGAGAAAGGGGCTGATTTATATTGCTCTGTAGAAACATTGTTATCCTTGTACTTTTTAGCAACTGCAATGAACATATAAAAATTGAGTGGATGTAAAATGGAGTCATTTTTATATTTTGATTTTGCTTCTTTTGCACTTTGAATGGCCTCGTCGTATTTCTGTTCAACGATCAATTGATTCAATAGTTTCGAGTAGTCAAAAGTGATGGAATACAAATTTTCCTCATTTTTAAACATCATATAATTCTTATCTCTGTAATAGATGGCCTTAGTGATCAATTTTAATCGCAATGAACTATCCGGATTGGATTCGTACTTGGATTCATAGATATCGGCATAATTCTGATTGGCAAATTTGACGCAAGATGGTTCTTTGAATTTTTTAGCGAATTTATCCAGGAAAATCAAGGCAGTGTCATATTCAGTATTGTTGATGTATTTTTTAACAATGGACATAAGTTCGGTGCTGTCATTTTCATCTATTTTAAACGATTTCTCTTTGCGTATATGTTCGTCAAAAATCTTGTTGATGGACAATTCAATGATTTCATTTGCATAAGTTTTCTCTTTTAAAACTTTGGAAGTATTACTGACATTGCCAATATCGTAGATGTGGATTTTCTTGTCAGTGAAGATCATGAATTTAGTACTGTCAATAAAGGTGATGTTTTCAGTTGAGTTGGAAGATTCGAATTCATCATAATGGCTTAAATTCTGAATGTTCTTTTGTAATGGAATAAAAAGTTGTTTCCACTTCTTGTTGATTGGATTGTAAAGCGAATAATTATTCTGATTCACAATTAGAATGTAATTTGAATTTTTGATCAGTTCAAATGAAAATCCTTCCGGAAATTTGGTTTCTACATAACTGCCACCTTGTGAATAGACTTTTAAACTATTTGCATTTTTAACCAGAACAAAGCTGGTGTCAATCATTAATTTCATCTCATCATAAATTGTTTCACTGAATTCAAATAAACTTTTGTTGTTTCTATCAGTCAGTTTGAAGCGATTAAATGAACTGTTCTTTAGGATATTGTACTTTTCATTGATGTCCATTATCCGATCCTTTTCATTTATGAGCAATGTGTCATTCTTTAATTGACTAAAAAAAGTGATTTTTCCTGTTTGCTTATTATGCAATGAAAAAATATTCTTATTTGTAAACCTATAGTAAGGGCTATACTCCGATGATTGGTTGATTGATTGAGTGCTTTTAAGTGATTTGCCATTTTCTATGTCAAAATAATTTTCAAAAGTGAAAACTCTGTATACATTTGGTCTTATCTCAATGACATTTAGGATGCTGCCATTTTTGATTGTTTTATTCAATTCGTAAAATTTATATGTTTTCCTTATAGGGTCGAATATGACCATTTTGGTGTGAAAATAGATGAGATACTGTGGCCTTTGATCGGTTCCCACCGGCTTTATTTCAGGATTTTTTTTCAAATAATACCCAAAGTAGTAATCGGTATTATTTTCTTTGAATGAGTTAAGCGTAATGATTTCCTTTTGATCCAAAGACATGTATTGAATGGAATTGTCAGAAAAGCAAACGAAAATATACTGATTGCCTGCTGGTCTTATCGATACGATCTGTTTTTTCTCATTTGTTTTTAAAGTTATGGTTTGCTCCGGAAACAGAAATTTTTCTGAAATGTTATTTAAATACTTCCTGTTTAGTGGGATGTCATTTAAAATGTTTGAATGATAAGAGGAGTAAAATTGTCCTTGATAATCCGATGAACTTTCAAATTTGTGAGCAAAGGCTAATAGTTGGAAAGACCTTCTGGTACTAAAATATTCAGGTTCATCTTCTTTGTCAATCAACGTACTGATGATCTCTTTTCTGGTATCATCATCCAAAAGAAATTTGTACCAACTGAATTCTTTCTTTTTCAAATCCTCTTTAATCGAATTGTTGTGCTTGAAAGAACCATATACAATTAGGGAGAGGATAAAAACAAGACTGATGATGATGATGATTGCACGTTTTTTCTTTTCTTTCAGTCTGATCTCAGATTCTATTCGGCGCTTGTTAAAATATGGAATAATGGATTCACTGACGATTTCATAGTAATGACCATCATTTCGTTTTTCCTTCCTTATCAACATCAACTGAAATTCCAAATCATTGAGCGTTTTGTCGATCAATTGAGGTGAGTGTTTTTTCAAATGTGTTTTCAGATCGTTCTCATGTCTCACATTTCTGACCTTATCATCTAAAACCAACATCGATAATACATCAGTGGCAGCTTTGCGCTCACCGATGCCCAGTTTATCAATCAGGGACAATTGGTAATCTTTGATGATGTTGTCGAGGCACTCATTTTGATCCAGTAAACTTAATTTCTGATCTTTGTCCAATGTTGAGTCGTATAAGTATTTACTTACGATTTGAACTTCAGTAAGAATCAAATTGTCATCCTTGTACCTGTCTTTGAATTTACCAACGATTTTTTTAATCAGATCAGGATGATCTATGAATTCTGATTTATAAATTTTCTTTGCTTCATCAGAAATAAAGGGTCTCTCAATAATGGTTGCCAATAAATCACTTTTCAGCGGCGATATCCTGATGCTATGGTCGATCACATCCGGTATGACTTTGAACAATTTATAAAACTTGGCTAAATAATCCTCTCTGAAAACAAATATGAATTTTACAGCAGAATTCTGATCATAAAAATTCTCTTTTATAACATTGATGATTTCATCTTGCAACTGAATGCGAATTTTATGCTCATTTGTAAATTCGGCATTTGAAGTATCGACCTCATAGATTGAAGTCTCTTCAAACAAAGTGATCAATTCCTCAAATTGATCGAAAATGATAACAGGGTATTTGATGATGGATTTAGAGGGGTCGAATTCGTGTTGCTCAATGGATTCTATGATTTGAGCATTGGTGGTTCTTTTTATGGATTCAGAAAATTCCCTCAATGTGACATTGATTCTACTTAAACTTTGGTCGGTGATCAAATGATCAAAATTTGAAGGTATGAAATGGTCTTTCTCTTCCTCATATCGAATGCGTTTTACCACAAATGAATAATCATTTGAAGGATTGAGTCGCAATACATCCGGTTTAAAATTCTTTTCAAT
>DASWYG010000429.1:0-3240 GCA_036405075.1 Bacteroidia bacterium
TCTCGGCATTTTTGAAGGATACTGGAAGTCGGCAGGCTCTCATCTAATCAAATCTCAAGCTATGGCCACAATTGTCTTCCAATCATTGTGGGGTGGTGGACATGCCAGTTTAATTAAAGACATTCAAGCCTTTCTTGTCAAAAAGGGTTATTCAAAGGTTATTGTTGACTCAGAACTTGGCCCAAATACAGCACAGGCCATTAATAACTACTGCTTATCCAAATCCAAGGAAAAACAACTTTACGACTACACATTCAACGAAAGACTTAAGTATTTACGCAGTCTGTCAACTTATAAAGATAATGGTCAAGGTTGGGAAAACCGAATGCAACTATTGTATGATTATTCACTTAAGCTTTTGAATTCAAAAGCAGCAATAGGGGCAGGTTTTTTTTTGCTTTGGTTATAGGGGGCTATTTGTGGAGAAATGAGATTAAGAACACAATCAAAAATTGGACAAACAAATGAAAAAACTTATTCAAACACTTATACAAATTTTTAAGAATTTTCTTTACCCATTCTCATGGTTTGCTTGCAGCTTTGAAGGTTCTGACGGCAGAGCCAGTGGAAAGAAACTGACAGCAGCTTTCCTTACAATGGTTGCAGGTGGATATTGTCCAAAGGTGCATGATGCATTCACCTTGTATGCTTTTATTGCTTTGCTAATTACCATTCTAATGATGTGGGGCATTATAACCTCGAGTAACATCATTTCTCTCACACGTTCATTAAAAGGCAACAGAAAGGAGCAGAACGATTAAATATGTGTGAGACCAATTGGACATTAATCAAAAAATTTAAATCTCTTGACATAATTAGTGGCACTCCCACATTCAATGCCTCAAATCAGCTATATAAAAACAGAACTTATGGTTGTGACTTTGACTTCACACTTGCAATAAATAATGCTAAAAATGGTGGAGATTATAATCTAGTTGTTACAAAGCTGACAGAAGATGACGTGGTGTTTGTTTTGCCGGACAACAGTCTAGTGAGCGGCAGTGATCAGAACAGTTTTGATATTTCAGGCCCATTAAATTCAAAGTTCTGGTTCAATTTTACATTTGACGGATTCAACTTCATTTGGACACTTAAAGGTTCATCATCTGGTTCGGGTTCCACTACCCCTGATTCTGAAATATTGGATGCAGCTGCTGCATATTCTGATTTTGCAGACACTTTGATACTTGCCAGTGCTAAGAGTTATTGTGATTCTCAACTATTAAATATTCCAGAAGTAGTAGATGCTAATTACACTTTTGTTCTCACCGATAAGGACAAACTTAAAATTATGAATGCTGAAACGCCTCAGAATTTTATTGTTCCAACAAATTTATCAGTTCCATTTCCAATTGGCACAAGAATACATACCTCAACTAAAGGTCTTTCCGGAATTACTTCCTTCCTGGCTGAAGGCGGAGTAAGCATAAAAAGCGCTGATAATTTTCTTCGCTTAAGGACTCGTTATGCGTGTGCTACGATTATCAAAACGGCGGTAAATGAATGGCTATTAACTGGGGACTTATCGTTATGAGAAGTATAGGAATTATATCGTCCTCAAGAAGGTGGCGTTATCAGCCAGAAGTCTACCCGTTTATGGAAGCTATTGGAATGCCAAATTCGGACTTGATTTACCACGAAGGTACAACCTATGAAAGATCGGGTAAACAATTTTGGACTCAGATCAATGAATTAATCATAAATTGGAAAACCGCTCTTGGACTGCCTCTAGATTTCAAAAATCTGTACTCAAGACTTCCTCTTGTTTATCCAACAATTGGCGGTACTGCAACAAGTCATAAATATAACCTGTCGGATCCATCAAAATTTGTTGCAACATTTTTCGGAGGTTGGACTCATGACGGTTCAGGGGCTCAACCCAATGGCACTAATGCTTACATGACAACCACAACAGGGCTATTTGTAAATATGGGGTATAGCATGGAAAGTGCAACATTTGGGTTTGATTCAAAGACCGATGCCAACGGATTATACTTAGATTTAAGAGCCACAGATGGAGCAAGGCCAAATATTATTTTATATGCTCGAAACTCAGGTTCAGCATATTCACAATTTGACTATAGTCTTGCCAATTCTATTGATGCAGTTCCAGACAGCTTGGGTCTTTATATGCTCAACCGGGTTAATGCCAATTTGTTTGAAGTGATTAAGGAAAACGCAGTAATTGGATCTCACTCAAAAACCTGTGGACATGAGATTTCCAGTGGTGTTTTAAATGGTGCTGGATATTCAGGTGGACAGTATTCTCCAAGAAAACGAACACTCACCTTTGGGGCAAGTAAATCTCAAGGAAATATTGGTGGATTTACTCCAACCGAGAGAACTGATTTTACAAACCACTGGAGAAATTTTGATAACTCATTAAATAGATAAAATGACAGAAAAGAAAATGGTAATATTGACCAAGGAACAAGGAATTCTCATTCGCAATCAAGCTTTTGCCCCTGATAGTTACTTTCATCCTATACTGAGCAAGTATATGGAAATCATGATCTCTGAAGAAGAAGTAGATGCTTGTCAATTAGAAGAATTTCAATGGCTCAAAATGCTTCCAAAGCAAAGCATTGCTGAAACCGATTGTCAACCCAATTGTTCGGAGTCAGATTTAATAATAGATCAATCTCCAGTTCTATACAAAATAGAAGATTACCTAGCAAAGACCGTTACAATTGCCTACCAATGCAATGAAGGTAGGAAGGAAATCATTCTAGCCATGATTGATGGTGCCACTACTATGGGCTATGTATTGAACATGGCAACAAAAATTATCTCAAATCAAAATTCATAAACAGCTTATTGATTAAGCAACAGAATAAATTGAAAATGAAAAATAAACTCAAATACTTACTTCAAGCATTTTGCTTACTTACCTGTCTTATGCTTGGACTTGTCTATGGCAAGTACAATTTCAGCAGAAAAACGACCTCTAACTATAGTGCCAACAATACTGACACCTCAATTACCATTATCCAATACATTGATAGCAGTACTCATTTAATTCAACAGGTCTCTCCCATTGTATACAAAAACCAAAAGGTTCTAAAACCAACTAAAATTGATACTCAATCAATCATCAGTCAATACTTTACAAAAAGGATTGCACAGAGCAATTATCTTGACAGTAATCTTAGTATTTCAGTTTTTGATACCCTGTATCAAAATAGCATTTTAGGCAGGAGTTTAAATTATAAAATTTTAAGACCAGGCACTCAAATCACA
>DASWYG010000430.1:0-4392 GCA_036405075.1 Bacteroidia bacterium
TCATTTCTTTGATTTTAGCCTTGCTTTATTTCATTCGACAATACAATGGGTTAAAACTTATCACTGTGGACATCGAATTGGATGATCTGAATTTTAAAACAGCATACAGACAGCTTGCAAAAAAATTGGATTGGATCATTGAAGAAGAAGGAGAGGGCTATGTGTTTTTAACAACAGAATTCAAATGGACCCACTGGGGAACATTAATGCCAGTGTTTAAATCTCATAATAAAGTGATGTTCACAAGCATTTGTGATCTGCACAATAGACCATCAACCTTATCTTTCGGTTCAAATAGTAAAAACAAAAAGGAATTAAAATCACTTTTTGAAAATCTTATATCAGATACAGTAAAATAAATTGGTCTTACACCCATAGGTGGTGAACAATTATGTGTTTTGTCCCTTGTTTAAGTTGACCATTAAAACTAATTTTGCCCGTATATATATTATGGCAACAGCATCAGATTTATCAGTAGGACAGTTCATTCGCCACAATGGTGAATTGGTACAGATCGTAGAATTCATTCACCGTACTCCAGGTAACTTAAGAGCATTTTATCAAGGTAAAATGAAAAATGCAAAAACAGGTAAATCTGTTGAATACAGATTCAATCCGGGTGAAAAAGTTGAGATCGTCAGAGTTGAGGTACGCGAACTTGCTTATTTGTATAAAGAAGGTGATGCATTGGTATGTATGGACAATGAATCTTTCGAACAGTACAACATTCCAGAACATTTCTTTGGTGAAGCTGCTAAATTTATGATAGAAGGAATGACCGTTCTTGCGTCATTCGAAAATGGTGAAAATCCTATTGGTGCCACAGCTCCAACCCACGTTGAATTAGAAGTTACCTATACCGAACCAGGTATTAAAGGTGATACTGCGACCAATACCCTCAAACCTGCAACTGTGTCTACAGGAGCTGAGTTGATGGTACCGCTTTTCGTTAATATTGGTGATAAAATCAGAATCGATCTAAGAACAATTGCTTACGTCGAAAGAGTAAAATAATTTAATCCTCACGCCATAGTGTCTAATACTGCATTATCTACAGAAAACAATTTTTTAGGTATAACAGAACCTGAATTGTTTCAATACGATTCCGCTAAAGTGGTGATTCAATCAGCCCCTTATGAACACACTTCTTCCTATTTGGAAGGTAGTTTTAAAGGTCCTCAGGCCATTATCGATGCTTCTCATTATGTTGAATTTTATGATGAAGAAACCGATTCTGAAGCCTATAAATCCATTGGTATTGCTACTGTTGATGCCATTGATTTTGAAGGAAAAGTTGATAAAGAAGCTGTTGACTTAATAGAAGCCGAAACACTTAAACACCTTAAAAACGGCAAATTTGTTGTTTCTTTAGGTGCTGAGCATACTGTTTCACTTGGATTTGTTAAAGCTCATCAAACTGTATTTGGAGAATTTTCTGTACTTCAAATTGATGCTCACAGTGATCTCAGGTCTGCTTATCACGACAATCCATATTCACATGCCAGCGTATTAGCTCGTATTCATGACCTTAAACTGCCAATCTTTCAAGTAGGTATCAGAGCCCAATGCAAAGAAGAAGCTGATTTGATCAAATCCTCTCCACTTATCAATACCTGGTATGCACACATGATTCAAAATGATGATGCATGGATGGATGAATTGGTCAATAAATTAACCGATAAAGTTTACATCACCATTGATGCCGATGGTTTTGATCCTTCTGTGATGCCTGCTGTTGGAACTGCAGAACCGGGTGGATTGACTTGGCATCAGGGACTAAAATTGATGCGAAAGGTTGCTGAAAAAAAACAAGTCATTGGATTTGATATCGTAGAGTGCGCTCCTAAAGAAGGAGAGATTCTCACTCAATTCAATTTGGCTAAATTGTTATATAAAATTTTAGGCTACTGTAATCATTACAACAAAATCTAAAAATGAAGGTTTATTTCGACAATGCTGCAACAACTCCTCTCGATAAGGAAGTGTTCGAAGCAATGATACCCGTATTGCGTGATGATTTCGGCAACCCTTCATCTTCGCATACTTTTGGTAGAAAAGTAAAAGCCCATATTGAAGTCAGTCGCAGAACCATTGCTAAATTGCTGAATGTAACGCCCGCAGAAATCATATTCACTTCAGGTGGTACGGAAGCCGATAACATGGCAATTCGCTGCAGTGTTGAAGATCTGGGTGTAAAAAACATCATCACTTCTCCAATCGAACATCATGCAGTTTTACATACAGTAGAAGAACTATCGCATAAAGGTTTGGTAGAAATGCATCTGGTGAAACTGTTGCCAAATGGACATGTTGATCTCAATCATCTCGAAGAATTGCTGTCTAAACACAATCACGCTTTGGTATCTTTGATGCATGGCAACAATGAAGTTGGAAATTTGCTCGACATCGATAAAGTCAGTCAGCTGGTTAGAAAATACGATGCCTTGTTTCATTGTGACACCGTTCAAACCATGGCGCATTACAAATTCGATTTTCAAAAAATTGATGTTGATTTTGCGGTGGGTGCAGCCCATAAGTTCAATGGACCTAAAGGCGTTGGATTCCTATATCACAACAAGAAAAATCGTATAAAACCGCTCATTACCGGAGGTGCTCAAGAACGAGATTTAAGAGCGGGTACCGAGAATGTATATGGTATAGTGGGATTGGCAAAGGCAATGGAAGTTGCTAATCGTGATATGGAACAAAAAAGTACCCATATTCAATCTTTGAAACAATACTTCATCGCTCAGGTAAAATCGAGATTTCCTAAATTGAAATTCAATGGTGATGCAGAGGGCAGAAGCCTCTATACAGTTCTCAGTTTGGCTTTTCCTCCAGAATTGGCCACTGATATATTATTGTTTAGTTTCGATCTTCATGGTATCGCAGTATCAGGCGGAAGCGCATGTTCTTCCGGTAGTAATGCCGGTTCACATGTCATAAGAGGCATTGGTGTCAATTTGGATCATGCACCGGTTAGATTTTCTTTCGGAAAGTTTAATACCATCCAAGAAATTGACTATGCACTAAATTATATAGAATCCCTGTTCAGCGTCGAACAAACACTCGTTAAGTGAAACGAATCAATATCGCCATAGATGGTTACTCTAGTTGTGGTAAAGGTACCCTGGCCAAAGCTTTGGCAAAGTCCCTTAACTATCTCTTCATTGATACCGGTGCTATGTATCGCGCCGTTACTCATGCCATCTTAGACGCCCGAATTGATATCAATGATATTCAATCCATAAATTCGCTCTTGCCTTCGCTCAATATCACTTTCGATTATAGACCTGACTCCAATTACCATCATACTTTTCTTAATCATCAAGACATAGAAAATGAAATCAGAAGTATGGAAGTCAGTGAACTTGTTTCTCCGGTCAGTAAAATTCAAACCGTAAGAGATTTTTTAGTTCTGCAACAAAGGGCATTAGGTGAAAAGAAGGGCGTTGTGATGGATGGTAGAGATATTGGAACCGTTGTTTTCCCCGATGCCGAACTTAAGATCTTTATGACAGCAAAACCTGAAATAAGAGCTCAAAGAAGGTATGATGAACTCAAAAGGAACAGTGATTCATTGATTACATACGATGAAGTATTGAACAATTTAAATGAGAGGGATAGAATCGATTCAGGTCGATCTAACAGTCCACTAAAAGCAGCAAATGATGCAATTGTCATTGACAACTCATTTATGACGCGTGACGAACAATTTCACAAAGCCCTTGAATTGGCCTTGGAAAAAATAGGAATCAAATAAACCTATTTGTTGATTGTATACCTTTTAAGGTAATAGAATTTACCGTTTTTCTCTTTTCGGCCAATTAAACCGATATTTTTCGCGAAATAAACTTCTTTGTAAAGCAAATGAGAGTATGGTTTTACCCTTACCACATCCGTATAGGTTTGACCATTTAAGTCGTACGAAGCATATTGAAATATACTGTCGCCACTGTTAAAACCTGATGAAAAAACACCTCCCAGATTGAACATAACCGGACCAATTACCATTGAATCGTTGATTTTGGTCAACATTGCAATGCGGTCTTTGAATTGCAAACCTCCAGATTCAGATCTGAAAGTCAATGTAGGGAAACCTGAAGCCTCCATTTCAAAAGACATGATCTCATTGTTTTCAATGTCTTGATTGGCTGTGTTGTTAATGTAATTTTTTGAAGTATATGTAATGCTGATATTGGTGTCTGAAAGTTCAGTAAAAATGTACTTTGAATCGTTTTTAATTTCAAAATATGCTCTGGTGGACTCATCCAGTTTTTGTACATCTTGAGTGCGATCCTTACATGAAGTAAATGCGAATGAGGAAATAGTCAGTATGAGAATAAAATGCTTGATTGCTTTCATTTAAAAGTGCAAATTTGAGGAATTTTT
>DASWYG010000431.1:0-15592 GCA_036405075.1 Bacteroidia bacterium
TCACTTTCCACATGTTCACCTGAAACAGAACAAATAACAGGATGTGCCCAATAGCCAATACCATATTATAACTGTCGTCAAGGAAATAATAAATAAAACTTAATGAATAAGCAGTACTGAGTATCAATTGCCCTGCTCTGATAGCAACTATTGGACTGTACAGCACTGCAATAGATTTTATCTTGAACTGCCTGTCTCCAATTACATCGGGCAAGTCTTTGAACCAGGCAATTACTATGCTAAATGTCACAATAAACAATGTCAAAACCAAAATGTCGCCTGATAAATCATAGGAGCCATTCATCTCTGAATTGAACACTCTGTAAGCACCCAAGTTGACCATCAATCCTCTTACAATTGAAATGGATAAAGCCGCAGGCAAATGGTGTCGACGCAGTGAGAGTGGTGGACAAGAATATGCCCATCCTATTGCCATACTGCTAGTAACCACCAAAAATAATTCAAGTGAAATAGATGCTGCCAATAATGATGCAATGGTAAAACAACTGTATACAATGACTCTTGCTGTTGATATTGTCATTTCCCCTGATGCCAGGGGTAAAAAAGGTTTATTGATCTTGTCTAATTCAACATCCACAATCTGATTGATGCCAACAATGTACAAGTTACAAGTAATACCTGTCACCAGGGCTTTCAAAAGCAGTAACAAATGAGCCGATTGCCAATCGCCATTACTCATTACATATAATGTAATAATGCTTACCACACTGCCAATAATGGTATGTGGTCGCGAAAATTTCCAAACACTTTTCAGACTGCTCATTAAGATTGTATTTTTATAACAATACTAGGGCCCGCAATGTTTGTCAATCTGATAACATTTACTTTTTCTTTAAAACCGGCAAAAAGCATTTTGTATCTTCTGTGACTCAAAGATTTTGTTACAGATACAATTCCATCGAATGGAATTGTGATCAAATTTATCGGAATCAAATAGGTGAAGATGAATGTATTTAATCTGAACGGTCCTATAAAAGGAGTGAGTAACAAAGGGCAAGTAAGGGTTGAAAGCATCACTTTGAAAAAAGTTTGAGGTGATGGTTCCAGTATTTCTACGAAATAAGCCTCTGAACCTGCCTTGATGATGCGTTCTGTTATGGCTAATTTGTCGTTGTCGTCAAAATGGTGAAATGCATTGAACATGGTGTAGCAGGTGTCCGGTTCAAATTGCATGTTTAAAACATCAACAGGCGTACTTAAATATCTGATCTTGGTATCTTGTGATTCGAATTCATAAGGAAATTTATCAGATAAAATCAGTTGTTCGAATTTTCTGCTTTGGTTGAAAATGTCTATAGCCGGTTGTCCGCTACCGGTACACAAATCGTGCATGATTGCTCTTGCAAACTTCTGCTCTTTTAAAAGCTTTATAAAAGGTTTGTATATGCCGGTCAATAAAGCAAATCGGCCAATGAAGCCGGTTTGTCCGTCTCGCAACACTGAAGGAAATAAATGTGAGTCTTCAAGTTCTTTCAAAATCTGTTTTGATTATTGAAATCCAGAAAATACACTGCCAAAGAAATCTTTGAACTGAATGTTGCGCTCTAAAATCTGTCTGCTCAGCTTACTGTTTTCGCTCAGTCCGAACAAAACCAATTCTTTTAGCAACAACTTGTCTTCTTCCGAAGCTTTAGAGAAATGAACTTCTGCAAATTCATTCAATGCTTCTATTTTGGATAACAAATCAGCATAAATTTTATTGGATGCATTCAGGGGGATGTCTATTGACTTACCTTCATCAAACCACAACACAACGTGTTTGTAAGGACTGTGCATTTCTTGTCCTTTCTTTTTGGATTTTTCAAGCGGTGGGCAATTCTCGAGGAACAAGTTTCTAACGGCTTTGCCAATAAGGTTCATGGCCACATTTACCGGACCTTCTGTTTCTCCTTCAAAAACCATTTCTACTTTTCCGGTTACTGCAGGTATCACTGCATGTAAATCGGAAAAGCGCAAACTGGTGCTGCTGTCTCCGGATAAGATCATCCTTCTTTCGGCAGAACTGAACAACAATTCATAAGCAGTGATGCTCAAGCGCGCAGATACACCACTTTTGGTGTCTACAAACTCACTGTTGCGGGCTTCGTTCACAATGTGCTCTACTGCATGTTGTAAGATGGGAGAGATTCTGATGTTGTTTCTTTGGTTGTCGGTTAATTTGGCTTCTTGCACAGTAATGGCATTGGCCAATTCAATTGATTTGGGATAATGTGTGATGATTTGACTGCCGATACGGTCTTTCAATGGCGTAACTATGCTACCCCTGTTGGTGTAATCTTCAGGATTGGCCGTGAAAATGAACTGTATGTCCAAGGGCAATCGCAATTTGAACCCTCTGATTTGAATATCGCCTTCTTGCAGAATGTTGAACAGCGCTACTTGAATACGAGGTTGTAAATCCGGTAATTCGTTGATCACAAATATGCAACGGTTACTTCTTGGAATCAAGCCAAAATGTATAGCCCTTTCGTCAGAGTAATCGAGTTTGTTGTTGATGGCTTTAACGGGGTCAAGATCACCGATCAAGTCGGCAATGGATACATCTGGTGTGGCCAGTTTTTCTATATAACGTTCAGAGCGGTGCAGCCAGGCAATTGGAGTTTTGTCACCATGTTCTGCAATGGCTTGTTTGCCTGCAAGTGATATGGGATGAAAAGGGTCGTCATTGATTTCTGTGCCTTGTATGTATGGGATGTATTCGTCAAGTAAGTTGACCATTGTTCTGGCGATTCTGGTCTTTGCTTGACCTCTTAATCCCAGCAGGTTGATGCTATGTCCGGCTAAAATGGCCCTTTCAATTTCAGGAATAACAGTGTCTTCATAGCCCAGTATACCTGAAAAAATCTCAGTGCGAGTTTGCAAAGCATGCACAAGATTTTCTCTCATTTCTATTTTAATGGGTCTGGTTTGGTAATTGGAGGCTTTCAATTGCCCCAGTGTTTTTATATCTGTATGATTCATTTGCTTAGAAATGTTTTCTTTTATTGTTTTCAAAATCTCTGAATATGTATTCTCCTAAGCCATTGAGGCTGGTGTAAAAGGCTTTTCCGTTATTGGTTTTTGTAAACTCTTCTACGAAGCTCTGAAGATAAGGGTCGCGGGCAATCATGAAAGTGGTGATGGGGATTTTCATTCGCCTGCAAGTGGCTGCTTCGTTGAGGGTTTTGTTCACTATTTTTCTGTCGAGACCAAAACTGTTTTTGTAATAGGTATTGCCTTCTTTTAGGCAGCTGGGTTTGCCGTCGGTGATCATGAAGATCTGACGGTTGGGGTTCTTTCTTCTTCTTAAAATGTCTTGTGCCAATTGCAAACCTGCAACGGTATTGGTGTGATAGGGACCAACCTGCAGATAGGGCAGGTCTTTGATTGAAATTCTATGCGCCTCATTGCCAAAAACAATGATGTCCAGAGTGTCTTTGGGGTATTTGGTTCTGATGAGTTCGGCCAAAGCCATTGCGGTTTTTTTTGCCGGGGTAATGCGATCTTCGCCATATAGAATCATGGAGTGCGAAATGTCTATCATCAAAACGGTACTGCTTTGAGATTTGTGTTCCTTTTCGTTCACTATGATGTCGTCGTCACTCATGTAAGCATCTCTGCCAAATATGGGAGTAATGGCGTTTCTGAGGGTTTCGGTGATGGAGATTTGAGAAATATCGTCACCAAATTGAAAGCTGCGTTGTTCAGGGCTGATCTCATCACCACTGCCATTGAGTAGGGTAGAGTGATTGCCTTTGTCAGATTTTTTTAATTTGCCAAATATCTCATCCAAAGCAGCTTTACGGATGCTTTGCTCCATTTTACCGCTGATGCTGATGGTGCCTTCTCGCTGATCTTCTTCGAGGAAACCTCGGTCTTTGAGGTCTTGAATGAAGTCGCCCATGCCATATTGGTTGTTGGTAATGGCATGTTCACGGTCTATTTGATTCATCCAGTCGAGGGCTTCAGCCACGTCGCCATTGGTGTGCACCAATATTTCCCTAAACAGATTGAACAAACGATCAAAATCGGGTTCACCCTCGCCGGGAATAAATGAGCTGAAACGAATACCGAACATAAAGACTTAAACAATTAAAGTCTTACAATGTTCGTCATTATTTTCAATAAAATGCTATTGAGACTATTGATGTCGCTATCAATGGGATGAAAGGACTAAAAGTGTGGATGTTTGATTGTTTAGTTTAAAATATGACTACTTTTTCAGCAACTCTGTAGCCATCCACTTCAAATATGAAAAAATAAACGCCCTTTGGTAGAGAAATTTGAACAGGATTGTCTTGTTTTAGGATCACTTTCCCGCTGATGTCAGTGATTTGAAGTAGGTAATTCCTGTCAGCATTGATAAACACTGTTTCATTGCTTGGGTTTGGATAGATCTTGATATTGAAATCGCTCAATTGTAATGATGTTAGACTGAGTTTGTTTACAGCCCAATTGATACTGCTTCTGTTACAATGGTATTTTTTTGCAGCCTCAACACGATAGGTCCCTGTATCGGTTAGTTTTATGAAAGGTGTTTTTGAGATTCTGTATGGAGTGTTGTTTCTGAACCAGACAAAACTATCAGCTTGTTGATGATAAGTAAAAAGGGTGTCATGACTTCTGTAGATACTGGGTTCTAGAAGGCTGTTGATGCATCGACGAATGACTATGGTGTCCCAGACTTCACAAAATGCAGCAGTTGTTATTTTGCAAACATAAGTACCTGTTGTATCTGCTGTAAAAGTACTGAACCCTGAATTGTCTTGCCACTGATAACAATGTATGTTTTTGGTTGGGGCTTTTAGGGTTTGATTGATCATTGCATTGTGAGCATAGATGGTGTCTTTGCCTATAAAGTTTTTACTGATTTTGTTGTAAAGACGAATGGATTTGATGACAGTGTCTTTCATTGATCCATTGTCTGCAACAAAAACAACATTATAAATTCCGGTATCAGCAAATGCATGGTTGATCTGTTTGTTGGAATAGCTTGCTTCAAGATTGCCATTGGGTTTATAGATATTCCAAGAATATCCTGTTGCGTTAATGGTATCATAAGCTTTGAATGAAATGGTATTGTTATAGCAATTCATTTCATATTGATAGTCTGAGGAAGGTGTGTAGAAATAAGATTGGTTGAAATTGGGCAGAGCTTGATAACCACCCAAACCAGCGGACAAGATGTTCTTTTTTAATTGTATGTCACAGCCAATTCCCGGTACATCAGGTTTGTTAATGACCAATATATCTCTGCTCTGATCAATCACACCATATATTTTCCCATCTGGCCCTAATTGAATTTCAACAAGACTTTGATTCTGTAGTAATGGAGGTTTATAGATAAAAAATCTTTTACCAGTTTCAATTTCCATCTGAACTAATCCCGTGTCAACGTAGACAAAATAAAGCAATTTGTTATTGGGTGAGAAAGAAGTAAAAGCGCATAAATCAACTTCTTTTGAATAGACAGTATCATAAAAAAGCCCATTTTCTTGATTAAAACGAAAAACTTCATTTCTCCATTGGGCCCTTTGCTCTGTTACAATATATTTACCATTAGGCGAAAACTTCATCCCGACTTGAGCACTAGTACCACTGCCGAACTGACCTGTATGTAGTGTGCCTATTTGGGTAGATACCGGACATTTTGTAACACCATACTTAGTCAATAAAAATGCTTGTAAGTAGTCATTTTTAAAACCATGACAAACTATCCAAATGTCCCTTCCATTTTGATGATTGACGGCCGTGATGGGTTCATTGATTTCATTCGTCAGTTTGACTTTCTTTTCGATCACTTCTGCTGAATCATTGTTTGCATGAATGTTAATGATTGAATAAGTTAATCCTCCACTTCTGCCCTGATAATCCGAACAAAACAAAAAAACCAGAGAATCATTATCAGGGTGTTTAAGTAAAATTGCCCCTTGAGAAGATGTGTTGAGCGTATTGCCAAACCCAAACCCAATGTTATTGCTATTTTTCACGATGTTATTAAATTTGTTCCACAATTTAATGCCATCTGTATAAAACAAAATATTCCCATCAGAGTCGCTCAATGAAGAACAGGATTCAGACATTCCGATTTGCGAACCATTTAAAAACTTAACCGTATCTCCACTGAAATCTAAACCTGCATTTTTTGGAAAATACCATTTAAGTGTGGCTTTATTGGGTTTATATTGAGAATAAGAGTTAGCCCAGCTGAAAAAAAATATTAAAGTGATAATCAGTCTCATGAGGTCCAGTTGTAATTACGAATATAAACTTTTTGACAAATTATTTTTTTTGCTACTTTGGTTCCTATGTATGTGGTCAAATTAAATTAGACTTTTCCTTAAGAGGTGTTTTCCGATATTCAAAAGTAATTTCTCTTTCAAATCAGGAATTACTTGTTTTATAAAATAATCACTTTTTCAGCAACTCTGTAGCCATTTACTTCAAACATGAAAAAATAAACGCCCTTTGGTAGAGAAATTTGAACAGGATTGTCTTGCTTTAGGATCACTTTCCCGCTGATGTCAGTGATTTGAAGTAAGTAATTCCTGTCAGCATTGATAAACACTGTTTCATTGCTTGGGTTTGGATAGAGCTTGATGTTGAAATCGCTCAATTGTAATGAAGTTAGATTTAACTTGTTTACAGCCCAATTGATACTGCTTCTGTTACAATGGTGTTTTTTTGCAGCCTCAACACGATAGGTGCCTGTATCGGTTAGTTTTATGAAAGGTGTTTTTGAGATTTTGTAAATTGTGTTGTTTCTGAACCAGACAAAACTATCAGCTTGTTGATGATAAGTAAAAAGGGTGTCATGACTTCTGTAGATACTGGGTTCTAGAAGGCTGTTGATGCATCGACGAATGACTATGGTGTCCCAGACTTCACAAAAAGCAGCAGTTGTTATTTTGCATACAAAAGTACCTACCGTATCTGCTGTAAAAGTACTGAACCCTGAATTGTCTTGCCACTGATAACAATGAATGTTTTTGGTTGGGGCTTTGAGGGTTTGATTGATGATTGCATTGTGAGTATAGATGGTGTCTTTGCCTAAAAAGTTTTTACTGATTTTGTTGTAAAGACGAATTGACTTGGTGACAGTGTCTTTCATTGATCCATTGTCTGCAACAAAAACAACTTTATAAATTCCGGTATCAGCAAATGCATGGTTGATCTGTTTGTTGGAATAGCTTGCTTCAAGGTTGCCATTGGGTTTATAGATATTCCAAGTATATCCTGTAGCGCCAATTGTATCATAAGCTTTGAATGAAATGGTATTGTTATAGCAATTCATTTCATATTGATAGTCTGAGGAAGGTGTGTAGAAATAAGATTGATTGAAATTGGGCAGAGCTTGATCACCACCTAAGCCAGCCGACAGGATGTTCTTTTTTAATTGTATGTCACAGCCAACTCCCGGTACATTAGGTTTGTTAATGACCAGTATATCTCTGCCTTGATAGATCACGCCATATATTTTCCCATCAGGTCCTAACTGGATTTCACGAAGGAGTTGGTTGGGTAAGAGGTTTGGTTTATACAAATAAGTCCTCTTATTTTGTTCAATGTCAAATTGAACAAGCCCTGTATCGTAATAAACAAAATAAAGCAATTTGTTATTGGGTGAGAAAGAAGTAAAAGCGCATAAATCAACTTCTTTTGAATAGACAGTATCATAAAAAAGCCCATTTTCTTGATTAAAGCGGAAAACTTCATTTCTCCATTGGGCCCTTTGCTCTGTTACAATATATTTACCATTAGGCGAAAACTTCATCCCAACTTGAGCACTGCCGCCATCACCAAATTGCCCTGTGTGTAAAGTGCCTATTTGAGTTGATACAGGACATTTTGTAACACCATACTTAGTCAATAAAAATGCTTGTAAGTAGTCATTTTTAAAACCATGACAAACTATCCAAATGTCTCTTCCATTTTGATGATTGACTGCTGTAATGGGTTCATTGATTTCATTGGTCAGTTTGATTTTCTTTGCAATCACTTCTGCTGAATCCTTGTTTGCATGAGTGTTAATGATTGAATAAGTTAATCCTCCACTTCTTCCCTGATAATCCGAACAAAACAAAAAAACCAGAGAATCATTCTCTGGGTGTTTAAGTAAAATTGCCCCTTGTCTAGAAGTATTGGTAACGTTACTTAATCCAAATCCTATATTATTGCTGTTCTTAACGATGGCGTTATATTTGTTCCACAATTTGATGCCATCTGTATAAAACAAAATATTTCCAGTAGAGTCGCATATTATTGAACTTGATTCGGAAGGCCCTATTTGCGAACCATTTAAAAACTTAACTGTATCACCACTAAAATCTAAACCTGCATTTTTTGGAAAATACCATTTTAGTGTTGCTTTATTGGGTTTATATTGAGAAAAAGAGTTAGCCCAGTTGAAAAAAAATATTAAGGTGATTATCAGTCTCATGAGGTCCAGTTGTAATTACGAATATAAACTTTTTTTAATTTAATTCTGATCTACATCCAAGAATTGAATTACTATTACAAACTTGTAATCATTAGATGAGTGATCTAAAAGAAGCATCTGTTTTACAGTTTAGCAGATGCTTCTTTTTATGGTTTAAATTTTTTCATTAACCTTCTCCACCACATACCTCATCTCTGCACCTATTTCTATGATCTTATTCAAATATGCGGTTGCTTCCTGATCTGTATCGTCGTGGTTTTTTGGGTCTTCGTAAGGTAAATAAATGCGATGTGCAGCCCCTTTTACAAATGGACAGTTGCTGTCGGCACTGCTGCACACAATCAATGCAATAAAGTCGCTTTGAGGATTCTCAATGTCATCATAAACTTTTGAATGTATGCCTTCTAATCTATCATCATCCGATTCTCCCCAAGCCAAGGTGTAAAGCGGGTTATCGCCATTGTCTTTTTTGTATACATCAAACCCATGTTCTTCAAAAGCTTTTGCAACTCTTTCGTTCATAGCAGTTGCCTCAGTGCCACCAGAATATGTTACAATTCCATTAAGTCCAAATTCGACAGCAGCCTTTCTCAGCATTACCTGTCCAATATGACTTCTTCTCGAATTGTGTGTGCATATTACCACCACTTCAGATTTTTGCTTGGATTTCAATTGTTGGGTAATGGCTTCAGCAAGATATGTCAATTTTTGAAGTCTTTCAGGGTCTTGAGTCAGTATGGTGTTTTCCATCTCCTCATTCAATTTTTGGAGTTTACTTGTGTTCATTTTTCTTTGAATAATCGTGTTTTGAAATAGTAAGCTAAGTTGACCAAAGCAATGAGGGCAGGTACTTCTACCAAAGGGCCTATAACGCCTGCAAAAGCCTGTGGACTGTTGATGCCGAAGATGCCAATTGATACGGCTATCGCCAATTCGAAATTGTTGCCGGAAGCCGTGAAAGACAAGGTAGCAGCATCTTTGTATACAGCACCTAATTTCCAGGTGATCCAAAAGGTGAGTACGAACATGATGACAAAATACAAGACCAGTGGAATTGAAAGTTTTAAAACGTCAAAAGGCAAACTGATGATTGCAGATCCTTTCATGCTAAACATGATGACAATGGTGAGTAGCAATGCTACCAATGTGATTGGGGAGATGCTTGGAATGTATTTTCGGTCGTACCAGTCTTCTCCTTTGGTTTTTACAAGCATGTATCGGCCAAGTACCCCCATCAAAAAAGGGATGCCTAAATAGATGCCGACTGTTTTTGCTATTTCACTCATGGAGATATCAATCACATTGGCCTTTAAGCCAAACAAAGGCGGCATCACTTCTAAATAGAAATACGCATAAGCACTGAAGAACAAAACTTGTAGAAGGCTGTTGATGCCGACCAAAGCAGCACACAATTCTCGATTTCCACCAGCCAGTTCATTCCACACAATGACCATAGCAATGCAAGGTGCTATGCCGATTAAGATCAATCCTGTAAAGTATTCAGGGTTATCACCTAAAAATGTAAATGCCAAAAGAAACATCAGCAAGGGTCCAACTATCCACGTAATTCCCAATGAAATGAAAAGCAGTTTGCTGTTCTTAAATAAAGCAGGAATTTTTTCCAATTTCACTTTAGCCAATGGCGGGTACATCATCAAAATTAATCCCAGGGCCATTGGTAGGTTTGTGCTGCCATTGCTCATGTTTTCGATCATGGCAGGAATTCCGGGAAATATACTGCCAAGCAGGATGCCAAGAGCCATGGCAAGGAAGATCCACAGCGTCAGGTATCGGTCTAAGAATTTTAATCTGGTTTTCATTTTCTAGCAACAGCCTCCGCCTGGGGTGCAGCAACTACCTTCATTGCCGAGTTCTACCAAATTGAGTTTTTTCTTTGGAACGCCACAATTGTCTTTTGCCAGGCAATCTGTGTACTTATTTGTGAGATGAAAAGCGCCATCTTTAAATTCAAGTCCATAACGACCAATGGTGTTGCTTTGATATTCAACTTCTATCTCATGATTCTCGCTGCCAATTACTTTTTCAGAAGCAGATATTATACCTTGAAATTTATCTGGACTAAGTCTGTGTGCAGTATCTTCAGCCACCCAAATTTGAAAATTGATAAAATTGTCGGTGTGAATAGAGGTTCCACAATCTATGAAATGTCGTGATATCAGTCCCAGTTCGGTGACGTGGAAATGTTGAGGTGTTAATTTGCCTTCAGGTGTGTAGAAGTTGAGCGCCTCACATTGTTGGAGGGTTTCTTTGAGTTGTTTGATGTTCATTTTTTTTTAATTTAATTGGTTTGATGTTTTAACATTTACATGTTTGGATTTGTATAGTAGCATGACCTAAAAAATCTGTAAGTGTTTTAAAAACCGCTTCATCGATGCAATAGCAGATGGTTTTGCCGGAGACTGAGCCTTTGATGATACCTGCAAGTTTAAGTTCTCTCAGGTGTTGAGAGACTGTTGCTTGTGCTAATGGCAATTCATCAACGATGTCATTGCAGATGCAATCGTTTTTAGACAGCAGCACTTCTAGTATGGCAATGCGTGCAGGATGTCCGAGTGCTTTGGCAATGGATGCGATTTTATTTTGTTGATCACTGAACTGATCTGTTTTAGAAGCTCCCATATTTACAGATTGCAATATTACGATATGAAAATATAATCTCAAAATTTATTTTTAGTATTTGGCACTTAGACGCTAGATCTTTTCGCAGAATTTCCTCGCCCTACGAAGCTTTAGCATAGGAGGGCTTTTTTTTCAGCCGCAGATTTTCGCAGATTGACGCAGATTCATGAAGGTGATAGTCTTATTTAAATGTATCAGACGTCTAGACTTTCCTCGTCCTCCGAAGCTTCAGCGCAGGAGGGCTTTTTTTTCAGTCGCAGATTTTCTTTGTCCTCCGAAGCTTTAGCAAAGGAGGGATTTTTACTTTCAACTTTCCTCTTTTATCTTTCCACTTTGAACTTTCCCCATTATTTTTGCGCTTATGTTTAGAACCCATCATTGCGGCGAATTGAGAATGTCTCATGTCAATCAAACAGTAACCTTATCCGGTTGGGTGGCCAAGCGCCGCGACTTCGGAGCTCTTACTTTTGTTGACCTGCGAGATCGTTACGGCATCACTCAACTAAGTTTCAATGAGGAGTATAACAGCAGTCTCTTAGAAATTGCCCGTACCCTTGGTCGCGAATTTGTGGTGCAAGCTACTGGTAAAGTGACCGAACGCTCCAATAAAAACACTAAAATCCCTACCGGTGAAATAGAGATCATTGTTGAATCGATCAAAATTCTCAATTCATCTTTGACTCCTCCTTTCACCATTGAAGAAGAAACAGATGGTGGTGATGATATCCGTATGCAATACCGCTACCTCGATTTGCGTCGTGACAATGTCAGACAAAATCTGATGTTGCGACACCAGGTGGCCAAACATGTCAGACAATATCTGGACAATCTGGATTTCATTGAAGTAGAGACCCCTGTGCTTATTAAATCTACTCCTGAAGGTGCCCGAGATTTTGTGGTACCTAGTCGCATGAACCCAGGTCAGTTTTATGCCCTGCCTCAAAGTCCACAAACCTTTAAGCAATTGTTGATGGTCAGTGGATTTGATCGCTATTACCAAATTGTGAAATGTTTCAGAGACGAGGATTTGCGCGCAGATCGTCAACCTGAGTTCACTCAAATCGATTGTGAATTGTCTTTCGTTGAACAAGAAGACATCCTCAATCTATATGAAGGCATGATTCAACACCTGTTCAAACAAGTGAAAGGTGTTGATATCGGCACATTGCCTCGCATGACCTTTGATGAAGCCATGGCAACCTACGGCAATGACAAACCGGATATTCGTTTTGGAATGCCTTTCAATTACATCACAGACCTTACCAAAGGAAAAAACTTTCCTGTTTTTGAATCTGCTGAATGTGTCTTGGCCATTAATGCTGAAAATTGTGCGACATACACACGAAAGCAATTGGATGAATTGACCGAATGGGTGAAACGCCCTCAAATTGGTGCCAAAGGACTGGTATACGTGTTTTGTAATGCCGATGGAACATTTAAGTCTTCGGTCGATAAATTCTATTCTCAAGATGATTTGAAGGCATGGGCAGAAAAATGCAAAGCCAAAGCAGGTGATCTATTGCTCATTCTCAGTGGCACAACCAAACAAGTGCGCAAACAAATGAGTGAGTTGCGTTTGGAGATGGGGCAAAGATTAGGTCTAAGAGACAGAAACAATTTCAAAGCCCTTTGGGTCTTAGATTTTCCATTGTTGGAACAAGATGAAGAATCAGGTAAATGGCATGCCATGCACCACCCATTCACCAGTCCTAAGCCGGAAGACATTAATAAACTAGAATCAGACCCGGGAGCAATAAAAGCCAATGCCTATGACATGGTCATCAACGGTGTTGAAGTTGGAGGAGGCTCTATTCGTATCTACGACAAAGACCTGCAAGGCCGAATGTTTAAAGTACTCGGATTTACAGAGGATGAGGCCCGCTATCAATTTGGTTTCCTAATGAGTGCATTTGAATATGGTGCACCTCCACATGGTGGAATAGCCTTTGGTTTCGATCGTTTGTGCAGCTTGTTCGGCGGTGTAGATAGTATCCGCGACTTCATTGCCTTCCCTAAAAATAATCAGGGTAGAGACATGATGATTGACGCACCATCTGATATTGCAGAAGCTCAACTCAAAGAGTTGGCCATTCAACTCAGGCCTTGATCAGTCGATCCAATTCATCGGTGAAGTCTTGTACCTCATCTGGTGATACTGCTATCAATTTTTTATCGGTCCATATCAAGACCGTTTTATCCAAACGTGTGCAATACATGTAGAAGGTTTTTAATTGTGAATTTCTGAACCTTCCGAAATATCCAAAGAATCCTCCTGAGCCAAATACCCTGATAGAACCGGCTGTGGCCTTGTCTTTGTCAATGATAACTTGTTTGATTTCTGCTTTGGGTATTTTCAAATCGCCCACAAATCTTTTGATGGTCAATCCATTTTTATCTATTACATAAAATCTGGGATAGTAAAACAATGGCAAAATAATCGTCAACAACAACCCTACGGCAATTGCACCAATAATACCGGCACTCAAATTCTGTAAAAAGAAAGTCATTACCACCATGCCGGTTAAACCAATGCTGGTGAATACGGTCATGATCTTTGCCATGTTGTCTAAACTGTTTTTGTATATTTTCATTTTGATAAACGCTTAATGTCTTTGATCTCTATATGTGTTAAATCTGCAGGAACTTCAACTGCCAATTTGATCATTGTCTGTCCCAATTGTGAGAGTTTACTTCCAATACCTGGAAACAAAAATAAGGCGATTCTTGTGAGCAAACCCAAATATTTGTAATAGCTCAATGTGTTCTTCATGCCTTTTGTTGGCAACAACATTCCCGGGCGCAAATTGTATACCTTTTTAAATGGTAGTTTCATCAAATCATTTTCTGTTTTGCCTTTCACTCTCGCCCACATGATCTTGCCTTTTTCAGTAGAATCTGTTCCCGCGCCTGAAATGTATTCAAATACCATGTTGTTGTTTACGACAGTCTCTGCAAAATGCATGGTTAGGGTATAACTCACCTTGGTGAATTCTTCTTCATTCTTTCCAACAGAAGTAGTGCCTAAGCAAAACAAACAGGTATTGTATCCCTGCAATTGTTCTTTGATGGGATTTAAGTTGTAAAAATCGTTGTGGAGTATCTCTTTTAATTTGGGATGAGTATATCCACAAGGTTTTCGGTTCACCACCAGTACCGATTCAACTTGATCTGAATTCAGGCATTCGTGTAATACACCTTCACCAACCATTCCGGTGGCGCCGGTGAGTATGATTTTGAGTTTGTTTGTTGTCATTCTTTAATGGCTTGCAGGATAATGCTGGCTAAGGGAAGGTTTTGTCCACCGAGCGAAGACGAGGCGGCGTCTGTTTCTTCAATTACATTTTCGACTTTAAATCCACCTGTCTCTAAAAGGGCAATGGCGTCTTCACGTGAATACAAAGTAAATCCAAATTCTGTAAACGGATGTTCCAACATGATGGATTTTGGTCTGAAGGCAATCAGCAATTTGCCATTTGGGTTCAATAAAGACCTAATGCCTGCCAATGTCTTATTCGGCTCGTCCCAAAAGTAAATTGTATTTACCGTGAATATGATGTCATATAAAGTTTCTGAACTGGATAAGGATTCTATGGGTAAATTGAGGAATGAAACTTTATTGCCCAAATGCAGGTTTTCATTTTTGGCAGCATTTACCATTTCTGACGAATAGTCAATTCCGGTATAATGGATGTCTGTTTGTTTTTGAAATAACTCGCTTACAAATCGACCATTGCCCATGCCGATTTCAAGTATCTCAATGCCTGGTTTTAATTCAATGTTCTTGATCAACAAACGGTTCATGGCAGCATTGCTCTCATTCATTCGTTTGCCTATTTCATCGGCCATTTCACCATGTGGTTTGCGAAGTTGGGCGGCAACCAATTGCCAGTTGATGTTTTCCATTTGTGTCAGTTTGTAATTTTTGCGAATATATAACCTTTCCAATACATCTGTTGATTGGGGTTAAAATGGTTGTAAAAAGTGAGATCAAACCTGGCCTTGAGTCTGTTGTTTTTTAATTCGCTTTTGTCCAGATAAATGTAACCTCCATTGCAATCAAAATTACCTGATCCGCCTCTGGCCGGACTCGTAAATTTGATCCAGATTTTTGATCCTGTATCAGCGATGTTTAGGTTCAATGAAGAATACATACCACCATTACAAAGTGTGTAACAGTTGTATCCATTGCCATTTCGAATCACAACAATGTCATCAGTTCCTGCAAACCCGTAGGTCCAACCTTCACATGCAATGCTATTGTAAATATGGCTCGTGTCAAGTAAGGTATAATAGATGCCCATCGAATCAGGTATGATTTTACCTGTACTGTCTTTCATGTTATCGAGTCTTTCATCGCAAATGAAATCGCAAACCAGTTCGCCCCAAGGCTGACTTCTGAATACATTGATGTCGTAATGCCATTTTTCGACAAAACTAAAGTTTCCACAAACAGTGTCTTGCCAGATGGTCTTATGAGTTTGCGCTTTTGAAGAAAGGGCAATGCTGATGAGA
>DASWYG010000432.1:0-23658 GCA_036405075.1 Bacteroidia bacterium
TGCCATTGATTACAGTAAGCGAAATACTCAATGCCACATTGCCTTTCAAAAGATAATTCACCAAATTGGAAGTCACACCACCCGGGCAAAGCGAAATGATCATGAACCCAACTTTAACTGTTGGGCTGAAATCCGACATGAGCATCAGAAACAAAGCAGATAGCGGTAATAAAACCATTTGTGCTATGAGTCCGATGGTTAATGGTTTTGGGAATTCAAAAATATGAGTGAAGTCTTTTTTTGAAAGATTGAGTCCTAAACTTGCGGTGATGAATGCCAATACAATGTTGATCAGTATATCAATGTTCGAAAAAATGAAATCCAGCATTCTGTGGTTGTACTCAACAAATCTAGGGATTATTTTTAACTTTACACACTGCGAAGAATGATTTTGCGTTTTAATATCCGGACTAAGTGTGTAGTTGACAATTATACGCGAATATGTTTTTTACTTTTATGCCCAAACTGTAAATTTGCACAATAATGAAATACATTTTCATCGCCCTGGTACTGGTTTTGGCTGCTTGTACCGAGAAAGGAAAAATAGCCGATCAAATGATGGAGGTGCCAAATGCGAAATGGACTTATGATCAATTTGCTGAATTTCCTGTGACCATCAACAATTCGGCAATTACATACAATTGTTATTTAAAACTCAGGGTTCAAAAATCTTATAGATACAGAAACATTTATATGTTGTATCACATCAGAAACCCAAGCGGAAAAGTTACCAGACAAACCATTAATTTTTACCTGACAGATGACTTAGGTCGACCAACCGGCAGATCAGTTGGCAATTCGGTAGATTATGTTTTGCCTATATTTACCAATAAGAAAATGGATGGCGTTGGCCAATTTGTGATTGCTCTTGAGCAAAATATGAGAGACAGTGTGGTCAATGGTGTAGAAAGTATTGGCATCAAAGTGAATGAAGGCATTCCGGTATTCTAAGCATGTCTCGTGATATCGTTTTTTTTGATGGGGTATGCAACCTCTGCAATGCATCGGTGCAATGGGTCATTCGACATGATCCCGAAGCTAGATTTCAATTTGCACCACTACAAGGTTCTACTGCAAAATCAATCATAACTGAAGATCAATTAAAATCAGTTGATTCTATCGTTTATTTCGATGGTTTAAAATATTATGTTAAAAGTAGTGCAGCTCTTAAAATCTTGAGTAAATTGGGTTTCCCTTATAATCTGTCTAAGATGTTTTTTATTGTACCCGGCTTTATTCGCAATGCCATCTATGATATTGTGGCAAGAAACCGATACAAATGGTTTGGAAAACAAGATTCATGCATGATGCCTACACCAGAATTGAAAAGGAGGTTTTTAGAGTGAAACGCCCCTTATTAATTCTTTTGCTTATGTCTCAATTGAGGGTCAATGCTCAAGTAAAACTCTGTATTGATAGTGTTTTGACTCAGGCATATAGAGCCAAGTATGGCATGAGTGAAGGTTTAATGTGTGTGCCGTTTTATTGTGATCCTTTTTGTAAATTGGTTTACAAGAAAACAGATACAGCCGGCTTATGCGGTAAAATGGTCTTTGTCGACAAGAACAATTTTGTTAAAATCAAATCCGGATTTGAGTTGCCTTGCTGGTTCGAACCCAAGTTCAGCGAAAGCTTATGTGCTGTTTCCATAGGTGGTCAAATTGCTTTTATTGATACTCTTGGTGCCATTAAAATAAAAACTGGTTTGAGTGCTTGCTCAAATCAAAAAAATTATGTTCGCCCATTTAAATCTGGTAGAGCAAAAGTGTATAAAGGATCAGGTGGTTTGAAAAATATATATGATGTTTATTACATCGATTTGAGTGGTAAAAGGATACCTTATTCTGTAGCTGTAAAAGTGAAGATCAAACCCATTCCTAAACCTCCAATCTTGGCTGTCAGGAATGTGAAGGATACGGCCAAGTTTGCCAGAAATCTGCAACAACATGTAAAGATCGAAAGCAATGTTGTAAACACACCAACAAAGGAGGAATATCCAATTCCAGCTTTTGAATTGCCATCAAAAGTAAGCAAAGGAAAATACCCCTTGAGTCCAGAGAATTTGGCCTTGTTAAAAGCAAAGACACCACACAGAAATAACAGAATGTTGGTGTTTTTTGAATGTGCTCAATATCAATACGAAAATATGCATGTGGACGATACCGGTTATTGTAACAAATTTGTGTTCACAGATAGTGCATTGAACATTAAAATAAGTGGAGGATTCAAATTGCCATGTAATTTTGAACCTGAGTTTTCTGAAGGTTTATGTGCAGTCTCTGTAGCAAATGAAATTGTATACATAGACACGAATGGTAATGTCATGATCAGAACCGGATTATTGGCCTGTGATTCTGTCCTTAACAAGGCTTCTACATTTAGAAATGGAATTGCAACCTTGTACATCGGAGATAAAGCGATAAAAGGGTTATATACCACAATCGCCATCAATACCAGAGGTGAAAGGGTAAGATTGCTTGAATTTGATGATCTGGATCTGGCTGAAGGAAAAGTAGGAATGTTTAAAAACCTTACGCCTGAAGAAAGTGTCAATTGCTTTGTTGGCAGAGCAAAAAACAATGGGTATTGGTTTTTAATTGAGAAGACCGGTAAAGTCAGAAAAAAACTAGAATTGAAATGATCATTTGACCTTATCAGTGTTTTTAAATCCCATTGAATAAGCGATCATTGCTGCAAAACATACCACACTTGCCTGTCTTTCCAGGATACTTTCAAAACAAGAGGCAATCAACAACAACAACATAAATGCAACTGCCAATGGGTTCTTGTGCCATTGTGAAGCAACGGTATAGATGATCAATGATAACAGCAATAATGCTGAGATCAAACCACTCTGTACAGCTGTTTCCAATAACTGAAAATGAGGATTTTTCCGATTTTTAGGTTCCAATTTGGTAATTGCTTTTTCGAAGTTGTTCTTCAATTCTATTTCAGCATCTCCAATGCCTACACCTAATAATGGATGTTCTTTTATCAGCTCAGTTGCATTTTTCCACGCTTCCACCCTCATTGCAAATGAATAGTCATTTGGATTTGCTGAATTCATTACCACTTTCATGTCTATAATGGTATTGGTCAGTCTGTTTCTCAGCGAACTGCTCATAAAATACATGGTGATCGGAACAATTATCAGCAGTGTCAATATGCCAAACTTGTATTTTGATCTCATGCCGGATGATGCACTGATCAATAAGATCAGTAAAGCCATGTACAATGAGATCAGTCCTGTACGGGCACTTAATATGTGAATGAATACAAAATTGAATGCCGTAATTAAAGCAATGAAGTAAACAATGATACTTTTGTTTTTATGTTTAATTGCCCTGATGCATTCATAGGCACCTAAAGCGGTTGCTAAAGCAAGAAATATAGAAAATTGAATGTGGTAAATACCATACCCAAATTCAATCGGCAATGGTTTTGATTGCAGAATTAAAATGTCAAAATAATCCTTATTGGACAGGTAGTTGAACACACTTACGGAAGCCGGTAAAAATGCAGCATAACAGAAGATGGCCGAGAATATTGGGAGAAGTTTGCGATCGGTTACCCAAAATGCATTGATCAATAAGGGTGTTATTAAAATGGGTAATTTAAGTATGAGCTTACGCAAAGCTTCATCGAAATTACTTGAATAGAATGCTGAAACTACACTGCTAAAATAGAATCCCAGAAACAACAAAGAAATGATGAATACGGATTTATCGGCCTTTAATTTACCAATAGGCTTAATGCCCATTAGAGCAATACAAGCCAGTGAAATACTTATTAGTGCAGGGGAGAGTGTAAGGCTAAGGCAGAACACAATCCAGAACAATAGCAACAGTTTGTCACGATGTTCGTTGATTGGATTCAAATTGTTTAAATTATTTAGCGTAGCTCAGTTTAACAACTGAATTTTGACTGAGTTCAAGTTTTGAGGCAACTGTTTTACTCATTTTAAGGATGATGCCTTGCTCTGCTTTACAATTGCCCACCACACGAGCAAAGACAGTACTGTTGTTTTCCGGGTTGGTTATCATAACAATAGTGCCAATTTTAGCAGTTGGATGTAAAATAAAGCTTCTTTCCTGACTTAAATCACCTTCTTCAGAAATTACGGCAATACCACTTTCTGTAACTTCGTCTCCATCGTCAGTGCTGTATGTGTTGACTACCTGACCTGGTTTGTCGTCCATTGGTTTTTCTTCAACATTGGCTTTAACCACCACATTGTTTGAAGTGGGGGTTGGAATGGTACTTGGAGTAGTTGAACTAGGTTCAGGTTTGGTTTCAGGTTTAGGTTCTTGTTTTACAGGTGCCGCTCCGGTACCTGTATTGGTGACAGTTGTTTTGGTTTCGCCAACAATTAGTTTTTGACCGAGAGAAATGTTATCTGATTTTAAATTGTTGAGTTGTTTGATTTCTGCAACAGTAGTTTTATGTTCTCTGGCTATTGATGACAATGTTTGTCCTTTTGCTACGACATGGTAGATTTTTTCGGTTTTGGTGCTGGTTCTGGAGCCACTGTTATCCGAATTTCCTGAGGCAGTAGATAATCCTGATTTTGGGATCAACAAAACTTGGTCGATTTTGATGGATTTTTCAGAACCCTCGTTTGCTGCAAAAATTTCTGATGCAGGTACACCGTATTTTTTTCCAATACCATACACACCTTCGCCCTTGGTGACTTTGTGCATGATGTAAGTTTTGCCGTCGATCACCTTGATACCTATGGAATCTTGCGGCATTGCGAAAGCTGAGAGTGCAAGCACCAAAAAGCTAAGTAAAAGTAGGTTTTTCATTTTCGTGTCCTTCTGAAAATACAAAATACGCTATTAGAAACGGTTAATTCCCGAATGAGGCTTGATAATTGTCAACAGATGACAAGTATAGCATACACCGTTTGTCTCACGATGAAATTTGAAACGTTCATTGTCTGATTTTGGATTGCATTTTTACTTCGTCTACCAATACCCCCAAGTCGTTGTCTTTGTTTAGTATTGTTAAGAAATTTCCTCTGCCAAGAGAGGCAAGTTTTTTAAGGAAATTGAGTGCATTCAAATCTTTGCCAAAACCAATTGATGAAAGTTTGATGTTGTGCTGTGCGTATCCTTTCCTCACCATTTTGTATAATGTTTCGTCGCTGATGCTATTGCTGTTGAACAATCCGTCGGTTGCTAAAAAAATTTGGTTGTTACCATCAGGAATAAAATACCTTTCAGCCAGTTCGTAGGCCAATACCATGCTTGCGGCGCCATTACTGCCACCATTGGCTTTCAATGTGTCAATTGCTGTAAGAATTGCACTTCGATCCAGACCTGAATAGTTTTCAAAAATCAATTTAACCTTGTAGGCGTATGTGATTAGAGTGATATGATCCTGTGGTCTTACAGTTGAAACCAATTTTTTCATGGCAGCCTTCAGGAAATTGAGTTTGGTGCTGTCTTTCATACTGCCACTGACATCGATGATAAAAATAAGGTGGTTAGGTTTATAAGCTGTTGAATTGAATCCGGTATCCGAATAAGAAGCAGGGATATAACCTATGGGCTCTTCCTCGGTGGTTATTAGGCTGTCATTATTGGTCTTTACAGTATTCTGTGTAATTGTGCGTGAAATTGAATCTTGATTGATCTTGATTTTTTTCAAGTACACAACAAAATTGCTGTGTTCGGCATCATACATCGCATCCAGTTCGGATTGGGTATATCCTTTTTTATCAGCTTGAATTGTTATTGGTCCATATTTACATTTGCAAGCATAAATACTGCCAGCAATACCGGGGGCACAGTTATAAGTTTCAGATAGCCTCCTCACTTTTAAATTTACCTCCTTTAAATTCTGTTCGGTTTCAGCGTCTTTAATTGTTATTTTCAATGGAACTTGAGCAGGTTCAAGCGGTTTGCTGTTTTCTATGGATGGGCAGCGAGTCAAGGCTGTTTCTCTAATTGATTTGATGTTGCCTTTAACTGCTAATTGGATAGCAGAACTCTGAGTGCTGAAATAAAGCGGAATTTTGATATCAAATCGCCCTTTTTGATCCGTATAATAAACAATGCCTACTTGGATACTTTCACCCGGAGCAATGGTTTTACTGCTGCAAAATACCGAGTAATCATCGGCAGGCAGGGTAGGGAGCAGGTAAGCCGGTTTTGAACCAGAATTGTAAAATTCAAAGTACGCTGTATCGTTGTTGAATGATTCTATGTTGCCATGATCATAGGTGCCTTTGTTAACAGTAACCTGTGCAAAGCAATTAACTTGAAAAAGGAGGTAAGATATGAGTAAGAAGCAACGGATCATCTATCTGATACAACGAAAAGTGTACCGAAAGAATTGTGAAGGATTAAATTTGACCGCTGGCCTTCATTTGGTCGATCATGTTGAGATCGAGGGTGCCGTAAACGAAGTAGTAATAAAGGATGATTCCAGAAAGTACAATAGAAATGACGAAACCAATATAAGCCAGAATTGTACCGGTTTTGTGATTTTTTACGGCAATTTCGCTGTAATTACCGGGAAAACTACGCAACATGTTATTATCTTTGCTCACAAGCAAAACAGCAATTGTGCCAAGTATAAAGCCAATGAAAGGAGAAAAAATTATGGCCAGAATGCCAAGAATCATTTTGGTATTGCCGAATGGTAGTCTGTTGTTCAACAAGGTGGTATTTTTCATGCTATTATACAATAGTCTGCAAAAATACAAGTTTATTATAAATGTACAAGTTAATTTTGAATTAAGATTTTGATAGAACACAACTACTACAAGCTATTTGAATTAGAGGCTTTTGCAAGTATCGATCAAATTAAAAGGCGATACAGGGAATTGGCCATGGTTTACCATCCGGATCGAAATCCCGGCAATCCGTCTGCTGAAGAGTATTTCAAAATCATTACCCAGGGATACAATTTACTGAGTGAACCTGAGAAAAAAGTAGTATACGACAGTTTACTCAATCAAATTCTGGATAAAGTCAATTACAGTCCCAATGACTCGAATCGTGTGGTAACAGCTCAAAGTAAAGCCGAGGAGGTTAGAGATAAAATTATCAGACATCGCGAAAATAAAAGGAATACCATAATAAAGGAGTTTGAGTATGATGAAGAAGCCTTTAAACACAAGCACAGGTATTATATGGCAATACTCAGTTTCGCAGGTGGTGTTTTGTTGGCCTACAACAATTGGTACATCAATTATTATGATTTTAAAGTGCTGCTGGTAGTTGTAGGAAGTTTTTTGTTTGGACTAGGAGCCTACAAAATATCCGATATCAGGTACCGACAAAAGCTGTATTTGAGGGCCAAGGAAAAACGCCATGATTTTATGAATGTTACCGGGCCGATAAAGTTGTTTGTCATTTTGTTCTTAATGACCCCGATCTCATTTTTAGTCTTAATGAAAGTAACCAAGATTGTTCACCTCAATTATTTTTATGATTATACAGTCGTGGAAAATTTTGCCAATATAAGAGGTACTATCAGTTACAGTTACAAAGTAGACGATGTCGATATATTAAGAGAAACGCAAGAAGTGCCGCCAAGCTCGGTGAAGCAACAATTAAGGGTAAAGTATTCGAGATTGAATCCCGTTATCAGTGAATTGGTGAGCATTGAACAAATAGAAGCTCAAAAGAAAAACACTTTGCGGTAAGTGACATTGCCGTTTTCAAAACTGATCTTAACAATGGCAAATCCACTGTGATCTGTTTGCAGTTCATTGCTGATTGTATCAAAGCTGCTGCTTATGGTTTTACCATTTTGATCCAATAATTCAATTTTATAAATGGCATTATTGGCATCTATGTGCAAAATGCCTTCGCTGGGCAGTGGATACAATTTGAGTTCAGAGGCATGGATGTCTTGTATATTTACACCAAAACCACCTCTATTGATGCTGCGTAGAATCGTACCACCATCGCCTACAATGATGGCAACTTGGTTCTTACAAGCGATTCTGTTTAAGGTAGAAGAGACGCCTGAAATTTGCTGCCCTCTTTTCGATAAAGGTTGGTAAACTTTACTGACAATGCCATTGCTGCCTACCATCATACCGGTGTCTTTGCTGAAATAGGATGCTGAGTAAATGGTTTTCATTTCAGTGACGCCTGTGCTGGTCCATGTTTTTCCTGTGTCCTGAGAATAAAAAATGATGTTAAAGTGTTTGCCCACATGTGCAGTGTCGGGCATGCCACCACAAATCACCAGATCAGATTCCCCAAAAGTAACCACAGATGTGAGGTTGATCTTGGTTGGTAATTTAACGGTCTTCCATTTATACTGAGAAATGTGTTTTTTTAATAAAAAACCACTGTCACCAACCGCCCAACAACGTCCCTCAGGCGAAATGGTAACACTTTTGAGCTCTTTTCTAATCTGATCAGTGGTGTCTACCCTCCAGGTTTCGCCACCATTTGAAGTGGAGGCGATCAAAAAATCTTTACCGACCAAAATTCCGCTATCGCCCAGAAAATAAATGTCATAAGCATAGGCAGCGGTTCTTGCATATTTTTGAGTCCAGTTTTTGCCACCGTCATAAGTTTTAAGTACCCTTGCATTTTCACCGGTCACAATACCTTTTAAGGAATCAAAAAAGTGCAAAGTTCTGAGATTGCTCGTAATTGGTATGCTCAGTGTTTTCCAGGTTTTACCAGAGTCTGTTGAAGAAATTATGGTGCTGTTTTGACCACAGGCATAAACTCTATTATCGTATTGACGAACATCATAAAGGTCGTTGATGGTACCACTGTAAATCTTTTTCCATTGACCTGAAGCGTTCAATGAAAAGAAACAAGTAATGACTGTAACAACAAAATTTAAGTAAGTAGAAAACATGATACAAATATAACTGCTGAGCAGGATAATAGAACCATGTAGAATTGACATTCGGTCAATGACACATAGTTTGCGTCGATTGCGCAATGGAAAAATGTAATAAGGTAATTGATAAGGTTTTGTGACAAGGAATTATGCCCTTATTTTTGTTGAGTGAAAAAAGGCAAGGAGCAACCGGATTATTATTTCAATGAAAAAGGGTTAATGGTTTTTACTGAAGCTTATCATTTGAAGCGCGGCTATTGTTGTGGATCAGGTTGTAAACATTGTCCTTTTGGTCACGAAAAAGTAAAAAATAATAATGGGGCAGGAAATGCAAAATGAACGATTGGATCCATTGGCAGAGAAAATCATCTCTATGTTGGTTTATGAAGAAACATTTGTTAATTTATTGGAAGATCTAAGGGGATTTAATGAATACGCTGTTGCAGATGAATTGAAGCAATTGATAGCAAAAGACTTTGTTAGACCCTGCAGAGATGTTGAAAATGATAAGAAATCCGGAGTTCTCTACGATTCAGACAGGATGGCTTCATACAGCTTTACGCTTACGGGCAAAGGGTTGACTTATCTTGAGAAACATTTGGCATAATTTTACCGAAATCAGAAGGACTTAACTGTTTCATAATTTCTATCAGTAAAAAGAGCGTTTTTTCTTAAAAAAATACCTGTATTATTGCGGACTCAAATACACATTAAGAAATGAAATTTGGCGCAATCGATATTGGTTCAAATGGCGTGAGGTTACTCATCTCCAGACCCCTTCAGGAAGACCAACTGAAACCTGAATGGAAAAAGGTTGAATTCACACGATTGCCTATCAGACTTGGTGATGATGTTTTCAGCAACAAAGAAATAGGTAAAAAGAAACTTGATTTACTGACCAAAGCCATTAAAGCATTCAGTTTGTTGTTGGACATTTACAATGTTGATTTTTACAGAGCCTGTGCCACTAGTGCCATGCGCGATGCAAAGAACTCAGATAAAATCATCAAACTCATAAAAAAGGAAACCGGTATCACCATTGATGTCATAAATGGCAACACAGAAAGCAAACTGATCATGAATGCTTTCCTTCATTTGTTGCCTGTAGATGAAACTTTTCTGCATGTTGATGTTGGTGGAGGTAGCACTGAGTTAACTTTAATTCAACAAAACAAGGCTCTGGTGTCAAAGAGTTTTAACATAGGCACAGTGAGGGCAAGAGAAAATAAAATAAAGCCGGAAGAGTTTGATAAACTGCATGCATGGATCAAAGAAAATGTAGCTTGGGTGCCTAAGTTAAAAGGTGTAGGTACAGGAGGAAACATTCATAAATTCGGTGAATTGGCCGGCATACCACAAGGTGGTTTTTTAAAACTTGCCCGTTTGGAGGAATTAACGGAAGACATAGAATCCATCGATTTACACGAAAGAATTTATCATCTGAAACTCAACCCTGACAGGGCTGAAGTAATTGATGTGGCAGGCAGAATCTATCTGGATATCTTTAAACGCACATCCATCAATGATATCATGACACCATACCACGGTTTGAAGGATGGTATCATTCAGGACCTCTGGGAGAGGTATTATTTGAAACAGAAGGATTAGTTTGAGGATATAGGATATAGGATTGAGGGGACAGGGGATTTTGCACCAAATGTCAAAACAGATGTTTTTATTGCCGTTCTCCCTCAATCCTCAATCCTAATTCCTAAATCCTTTAATAAAGAGCTTCATTTTTACAACGAATTTCACTAGTTTTGCACCCATTTTTTAATTAATACGTACAAATGACTACCAACAGAACGTTTACAATGATCAAACCGGATGCTGTAAAAAACAACAACACCGGAAAAATTATCGATGATATCCTCAATGCCGGATTCAAACTGGTTGCAATGAAATATATACACTTGACTCAAGCACAAGCTGAAGGATTTTATGCAGTGCACAGAGAGCGTCCTTTCTTTGCAGATTTGGTTCAATTCATGATCAGTGGTCCGATAGTGGCTGCAATTTTGGAAAAAGACAATGCAGTTGAAGATTTCAGAAAATTGATAGGAGCAACCAATCCTGCTAATGCAGAAGAAGGAACCATCAGAAAAAAATATGCAAAAAGTATTGATGCAAATGCCATTCATGGAAGTGACAGTGATGAAAATGCTGCAATTGAAGGCAATTACTTTTTCTCAAGCTTCGAGCGTTTCTAATTAAAATAAATTTGAATGAATCCACTTGTAACTCCACAAGTGGATTTTTTTATGACCCGGATGAAGGTCTAATACGAATTTGATTAACCGGAGAATTGTGGTATTTTTGTATTTGCCTTTAGGATGACAACATCAGGCATTAATCAGCAAATTGAATGAAGGTCGGTTTATACGCCAAAGTGATCAGCACACCCAAACAGCTGAGATTGATTGAAGAGATCATACAGTTTCTACAACTCGAAAAAGTAGAGGTACTTTTACACCGCCAGCTTGCAGAAGATATGCCTGGTAAACCTCAGCTCACTGAATTTAATTTGTTGTGTAAACGAGAACCTATTGTAGACTATCTCATTTGTATAGGTGGCGACGGCACCATTTTGGATGCTGTGGAAATTGCCGGAGACAGTCAGGTGCCCATCATTGGTGTAAACACCGGAAGATTGGGCTTTTTGGCCAATGTTTCAACCGATGGATTCAAACACGCTTTCAGCGATTTGAAGAATGGTAGCTACACCATCGATAAAAGAACCCTGCTTCAATTGGAAAGCAATACCGATTTGTTCAGATTCAATTATGCACTGAACGATTTTGTGTTGCATAAAAAGGAAACCAGCAGTATGATCACTGTACATGCTTTTCTCAATGGAGAGCCTTTGAATTCCTATTGGGCCGATGGTCTCATCATCTCTACACCCACAGGATCATCCGGTTATTCGCTCAGTTGCGGTGGCCCAATACTTTTTCCAAAATCTTCCAGTTTAGTGGTGACACCGATTGCACCTCACAATTTAAATGTCAGGCCCATCATCATTCCGGATGATCAGGTCTTGAGTTTTGAGATTGAAGGTAGAAGCAATCAGTTTTTGGCCACGTTGGACAGTCGCTCAGTGACCATTGATCAAACCGTTCAAATCGCCATTAGAAAAGCCGATTTCAGTATTAACCTGGTGCGTTTTGAAGGTGATACTTTCTTAAAGACCTTGCGCAACAAGATGCTTTGGGGAATGGACAACCGCAATTGATCTTCGATTTTCGGACAAAGTTTAGCATCAATATTTTTTAAGTATATCCTTGTTGGGTTTCTTTTTTTAGGAAATGACTGCATTTTCTCGATTGACTTAATGCTTAATTTTAAGTCAGTTATGGGTACAAATGCTCAATTTTGAGCATTTGAAAAAAGAGGCATCAGATTGAATCTCATTCAATTTCAAAGATTTACAGAGTTTACCTCCAAAAAGGCTTAGTGTTTTTACTTATAGATCGTAACGGGTTGTTTTTTGTTTAAATTGTAGTTAAAAATAATTAACAAACAGAGATTAAAATGAGGAATTGTTGATAAGTGAAGTTGTGTAAAATGAAAAATAATTGACTGATAATCAGTTGTTGTAAATATCAATTTGAAAAATATTTTCTCAATTTGAACTGAGAGTTGATTTTGTGTCTATATTTGCCTCCAAGAAAAATGAGTATATTTACTCTAAGTAAAAATACTCATGTGAGGAGAAACAATTTACACAACACATACACAAACATGACCCCAAACACTACCATCAAAAGAGCCAGAGGCCGACAGGTTACTCAAGCGCTCATCGCTAAAATCAACCACCAACAGACTTTTTTTACCGAAGCAATTTTCGCAAGCTGCCCATTCTAAAAAACTAAGTTTTCAGAGAACAGGCTGTCGAAAATCCGTGTCCGTCAAGACGCATGATGAACTCACGAATCATTATGCCCTGAATGGATTTCCATGGGCTTGATTTTGAAAAAAAACAAACAAACACAAACAAAACACGACGAAACTAAAGCGGAAAACACTGAAACACAAAACACAAAAACAAAACTGAGACATGAAAGCACTAAACGAAAACACAAACAACACAATTTTGAAATCACAAACGCACAATGAAACTCACTTTACTCACCTTGCTCCTCGGGGCGAACAGCCTTATGGCTTATTACAGTCCCAAGATGCGGACTAACTTCGGGGCTAACCATGCAACCTTAAAGGTTGACCTTGGTTACTACTCCAACATCTATCGTCTGCCGGTGCAGTCGAAACCGGATGCGGGTACTGTAGCACCAAGCAACGGACCTTTGAATACTGCCATGCAGCTTAACATTGAAACCATGATGATGGTGAACAACCGTTATGGTTTCAGTGAATCATTGGGAAGATCACGTCCAACTTTCATTCTTGGAAGATTGAACTATGATGGTTTTACCAATACCGCACTGGCCACTGTTTCTTATGCTCACAGCACTACCTGCAAAACCAATTTCCTGTTCTTCGGTCAGGTAAGGGGTTACTTAAGCATTGGTGTTACCGCCAGAATGAATGGCACACCGATGATACCTTCCGATAAGGCTTATGCAAATGCCGGTGCAAGAGTTGGGTACAATGTGTACAATGAAAATTGTGCCTTGCAATTCGAGACTTATGTCTTTCATGATCAGGTAATTGTTAACACTACTGCGCATCGCAAATTGGGCAACAGTGTTTTGATCAGTGGAGGAGTAGACAACAATAAACCAAAAGTCGGATTTTCAGTCATGATGGGCAACAACTGCAGACTTTCTGCATCTACCAGGATGCAAGACAAGAAAAATGTACAAGCAGGTGTGAACATGGCTGTCAGTTTTTAAACCAACGACGTGTAAAGCCAGCCTGAATACTCACGAGCGACGGCGGCTAAGATATTTTGTGTGTGTGTAAAACACTAATAAATCAACAAAAAAAGTGTAAAAAGGAGGGTTATGAGTATTACCTTCCGCAATAGGCTTCAATTGTTTCGGTGAACGGAATGATTGGAGCCTATTCCTATTTTAGAGCATCACATTGCTGTGGCAATCAGTTCTATAGGGGTGGTGTTCAATTTACCGCCATTCAACCATTCCATCTCGTTGTCGGGATGCAGAATAACAGGCATTCTTTTTTTACTGTTGTGTATCTTTGCCATCAACTCATCGGCCTCAGTGGTCAGTATGGTATAGGTATGAAGACATTCGCCTGTGCTCCTGTCGGTCCACTCACTCCATAAACCCGCAAAGGCAAAGGCCTCATTTCCGGGTAAAGTGATCTCGTATTTTTGTTTTTTCTTACCTTGTTCATCCAACCATTGCCATTCATAAAAACCATCTGCCAACACCAAGCACCTTTGTTGTGTATAGGATCTGAATGAGGGTTTTTCGGCTATGGTTTCTATTCGCGCATTCAATGTGTTTTTCCTAAAATCTTTGTCCTTGGCCCATGTGGGTATCAAGCCCCAATTGAACATGCGAATGTGCTCGGGATCATCACTTGCAACAACGGGCGTGAGTGGAAATTGGAAGCCGTTGAACAAAGAGGGTGTATAGGTTTCGGGGCGATCGAATTTGGCCCTGAACCTGTGCTCCAGTTCTATGGCTTTCTTGGTTTGCTTGGAATGGAAACACATGCTTATGGGTGTTGATTCTTATTTGTTTGAAATGTGTTTGTTGCACAGGTGTCTGGCAAAGTCGTTTGAGCTTTGTCATCACCCGATCAATCGGAACGAAAATACTGTACCTGAACGGAATACTTTTGATGGATTCAAGCAAAATCAATTTGAAATGATTGAATTGGATAATTGGTGCTTTGTTTTTTCTATCACTATCTTTGCCTTTCCTGATTCTGAAATGGATCAACTGCCTTTTATACCGAATCATATTTATAATCGCAGGTCAGATGTTCACGCTGTATATGGTGGAAACTGGCAAGGAGGAATTTGTCCTTCAGCAAGCTTTCCATACATTTTTATCTTTACCGGCAAGTCAGGCAAACAGCACGGTTACAAAGATGGTTGGGACAATCCCAATATCTTCACCTACACAGGAGAGGGTCAAACAGGTGACATGAAGTTTACAAAAGGGAATCTGGCATTGAGAGATCATCTTCGAAATGGGAAAAGAGTATTTCTGTTTGAAAGCGAGAGAAAAGGATATGTAAAGTTTATTGGAGAGGTAGAGTTTTTTGATGCAGATTTATTCGAAACACATGATACTTCTGGCAATTTAAGAACCGGGATAAAATTCTTTTTTAAAAAGAAAGGGGCTTACATTCCAGTTCAGCCTAATTTGATGGATGTATTGATTGCTAGAGATTCTGTAATCAATTCTGAAGTAATGTTTCCAAATATAACAGAAAGAACAGGATTGGTGACATCCAGAGTAGGGCAAGGGGCATACAGGAAAAGGATCATTCACCGTTGGGAATACAAATGTGCTGTAACGGGTTTTGAGAAATTGAATATTTTGATTGCATCTCATATACTGCCATGGGCTGAGGCTAATAATGATCAAAGGTTAGATGTTCACAATGGGATTCTCTTGTCTCCAACTTATGACGCTTTATTTGATCGCAATTTGATCAGCTTTGAAAACAATGGAAAGATCATCCTGTCGGACGCAATTGAAATGGATGCATACAAAAAAATCGGCGTAAGCGGCGCTGAAAAAATCCAAAATTTAAGTGTTTTTAATCACGAGTATTTGGAGCAGCATAGGTCCAATTTGATTGATTGAATCACAAATATTTAAAATTATTTGAGTGTACCATTTCTCTCAAATTAATCTATGGCTTAATTGACGACGAATAATTCATTTTTTCACTCTGGGGTATTAAGTGGTGTAAATTCATTGCCGAACATTGGTTTTGCCTTACTCTACCTTTCTATCACGGTTAAAGCAATTACAGATTTATTGGCGAATTGTTTCTAGGGTTGGCTAACTTTTTTTTGTTTGGATTTGAGAAATTAGGAAAGATTATAAATTGCCATTAACCAAATTTATATGTGAACAGATATAATTTCAGACATTATAATATTTTTAGATACATTAGCATATAATTTATTGTTTTAATACACATATTCGGATATTTACAGATAAATACGGATAATTTACTGGTTTTTAAAGATATTTTACGGATATTTGCAGATAAATACGGATAAAATGACTCAAAAAATACATACTCTAAATTTAGATTTGTCAATGAAACTGATCAATGAAATCAGTAAATTAGACCGATTCGATGCAGAGTGGACAGGAATAGAAAGGCGAGAAGGGGCTAGTCTCAAACAACTAAAATCAATTGCAACCGTAAGAAGTGTTGGTGCATCCACCAGAATAGAAGGCTCTAAAATGACCGACAAAGAAGTGGAAGTCCTTATTGGAAAGTTACAAATTGCAAAATTGGAAGAACGCGATCAACAAGAGGTTGCAGGATATTTCAAAACACTGGATGTTATTACGGATAATTACCGAGATATACAGATTAGAGAAAGTGAAATAAAAAACCTGCATAAAATTCTCATGCAATTCAACGACAAAGACGAATGGCATAGAGGAAATTATAAACAGCATGCCAATTCTGTTGATGAAACAAGACCAGATGGCACAAAAAGAACCATTTTCCAAACGACAGAGCCCGGATTCCCAACGGAAAATGCCATGCAAGACTTAATTGAGTGGTACAATTCAGATAAAGAAACACTGCCAATAATAAAAATCGCCCTTTTTGTATATGACTTTTTAAGCATTCACCCTTTTCAGGATGGAAATGGCCGCTTAAGCAGATTATTAGGAACACTATTGCTACTAAAGAATGGGTATTCATGGATACAATACATCAGTTTTGAGCATGAAATAGAAAATAGAAAAGCTGAGTACTATGGTGTATTAATGAACACACAAATGCAAAGGCCCGGAGAAAATGTGAGTGAATGGATGAATTTCTTCATGGATTGTTTACTTAAAATACAGAACCAATTGGAAGTTAAACTTCAAACCCAACAAACTACTACACGCTTGAGCAATAAAGAGCAATTAATTTTAAGCTTCTTAAATAACAACCCATACAGTAAATCAAGCGAAATTGCTGAAAAGCTGGACATGAATCTCCCTACAGTTAAAAAGATATTGGGCAATTTATTACTCAATAAAACTATATCTAAAATTGGTATAGGCAAGAGCACAACCTATGTTAATGAAACCAGTAAAATGATAAAAAAAGACATGCAGTTCATTCTGACGAATGAAAACCGAACACAACAATTTCAATTAGAAAGTTCAGTACAAGAAATAGTGATTAAAAAAATAATTTTGCAACCAAAATTTGATTGGAGAATGCCGACCGAATGGGGTGAGAAAGCAAATCGACAGTATATCGGATATAAGATACACGGCAGAAGCAAGACCGGTGCTACGACATTCAGCTCTGTACATACAATATCCGGACTAATTTCGGATATGCATTTTCAGCCTGTTTTTGAATTAGATGCACCTTTGCAAATTCCGACCTCTATAATAGACCGTCAATTCCTAAAACAGGAATACCCGGTACAAATTGAAATAGAACTAACTGCTGAAGCAGAGTCTATTGATTTTGATGTACATTTTGTATATGATGCAGTAATATAAAAACAACAGTTTAAATGAATGCAAAATGCCTATTATGCAAGACAAAGGATGTCTACCCTATAAAGTCTCATATTACTCCAGCAGTATTTGCTTCATGTGCTTTTGGGAAGAGACACAGTGAAGAAATATACACATTGACCCAAGTATGTCAAAAGTTGATCAATTAGATGGGAGAAAATTACAAAACTGCTTATTCAAACAACTGCAAAAATTTATACTAAAAAGTCGTTTTCTCAATACTCCCAATTCACCTTTTTTAACTTAGCTTGCTTTATTTTTTACTTATATGAACATTGTGAAGCCTAGTTTTCAGATCCTTATCTGAGTTGTTTACATTAATATTCTAGATCAGTATATAAGCCCTTATTTAAGTTTATCTTAACCCAGAGGTTTAGTATCTCGTCAAATTAAGGCACAATTTAAATTTTGAATTTTAAAGCAGGATACTCAGTGTGAGGTGAGGGTAAGTGTGAAGATTTTGATAGGAGAAAATACATGATCGCATTCGCTCTCATTCTCTCCCGAACATTCGGGACTCATTCTCATTCTTCCAATCGGTTGAAAGCTTGACGCAATCTGCAAAAAAGCAAGATCATAAAGTCGAATTACTGTCCCGTAGCAGAGCATTCCACTGCGTTCTATGCACGCTACAAAGCTGCAGAAAATAAGAAATCCCGCTTTAGGCGGGATTTCTTATTTTGTAGTCCGTAGGGGAGTCGAACCCCTCTTGCCAGGATGAAAACCTGAAGTCCTAACCGATAGACGAACGGACCATTTTCGTTGAAGCTTTAGCGAAGGAGAACCTTCTATGCTTAATTGCTTCTTTTTCCTAAACTTTAAAAGCTTTTACACTATTGCCGTTTTTGGAGGTGCAAAAATAATAAAAAAAATTAAAAAGCAAACACTTCTTTTAAAAAAATAAAAAAAGTACCTTTGCGGCCCAATTTAATACCAAAAAAAACATGATACGCGTAGCAATCAATGGCTTCGGCCGAATTGGAAGACTGGCTTTCAGAGCCATGCTCCAAAGAAATGACATCGAAGTGGTAGCAATCAACGACCTAACCGACAACAAAACACTCGCTCACCTCCTCAAGTATGACTCGGTGCACGGTAAATTCAACGGTACTGTCGATTTCACTGATAACGCCATCATCGTTAACGGTAAATCTATCGCCGGTTTGGCCGAAAGAAATCCTACCGCCCTTCCTTGGAAAGACATGAACGTAGACGTGGTTCTCGAATCTACAGGTCGCTTCACCGACAAAGAATCTGCCGGTCAACACATTACTGCAGGTGCTAAAAAAGTTGTGATCTCTGCTCCAGCCACTGGTGAAATGAAAACCATCGTGATCGGTGTCAACGACGATACACTCGACGGTTCTGAAACCATTCTCTCTAACGCTTCTTGTACCACCAACTGTCTCGCTCCAATGGTGAAAATCCTCGACGAACTTTGTGGCATCGAAAACGGTTTTATGACCACTATTCACGCTTACACTGCCGATCAAAACCTGCAAGATGCTCCTCATAAAGACTTCCGCAGAGCCAGAGCTGCTGCTTATAGCATCATCCCGACCAGCACAGGCGCTGCTAAAGCTGTTGGACTGGTTATGCCTCACCTTCAAGGTAAACTCAACGGAAATGCCATGAGAGTGCCTATTCCTGATGGTTCTGTGACCGACTTTACTTGTAACGTTAGAACTCCTAAAACAAAAGATGAAATCAATGCCGCTTTCAAAGCTGCTGCTGAATCAAATCTTAAAGGTGTTCTTGAATACACAACCGACCCTATCGTTTCTATCGATATCGTTGGCAATACTCACTCTTGTATCTTCGATAGCGACCTTACCATGGTCATTGGTAACACCATTAAAGTGGTTGGTTGGTACGACAACGAAGCTGGATACTCTAACCGTATAGTCGACCTGATCGCTAAAATCGGTTAATCTTCAATTAGGGTTTTATAACCAAATACAAATATTAATAAAAAGGGGTCAATTGACCCCTTTTTTATTTTAGCGATTGTTTTTGAAATTACTTTCCAACTACAGTTACCGAAATGGTATTGGTTAAGCCATCTCTGTTGGTCACCGTGAAACTGTATTGGGTGCTTTGACCCTTAACCTTGTCGACCTTGGTTTTGAAATCGTAGCTGTAATTGTCTTGGTCACCTCCGCTTAAATCAACATCATAAACGGATGAAGATGAACCACCATTGATGCTCTTAGAGATATTGAATTTCTTCAATACATCTTTGTCCTCAGATTTTGAAGCATTGATACCTATGACAATGTTACTGTCTACAGCAATGGTGTCGTTGTGTGAAATGTAATTCCCTCCGGTCTTGAAACTGATGGCAGGTAATTTGCCTTCGTCTTTTTCACAAGAACTGAAGGCGATGATGGTGCATATAACGGCAATTGCCGAAAAAATATTTTTCATTTGATTTTAAATTATTGTTTGATGTAAGTGAAATAAAATTGTGCTTCCAATTTTAGTTTTGGAGTTCATGAGGTTTTACCTCATCGCGATACAGCCGTTTGAAACAAAAAGCTGTTTACTTAAATCAAAAGATTGCCAGGCGGTCGCTCCGGCTTGTTCAGATGACCTCTGTTGGTTTGATCTTTTGCCAAACTTATTTGGTCATCTTTTATGGCTAAAAGTGAAATCCATTCATGCTCAGAAGGTGTTAATCCTTTAAGATCGCCTAATTTCTTTAATAAGGATTTGCGGTGTTCCTTATCCCGTCTTGTTTTTGAATATTTGTCAACCAAAGAATTCTCTTTACGGTCTTCAAACGCCCTTATGACTTTACAATTGGCCGAATCATAAGAATTGGCAATATCATACAGCATGCCTTCATATTCAAACTCTTGACCTTTTTTCTCCCAATGTATTTCATTTTCATCGTGAAAGACAAACACTCTGCCGCCTCTACTCAATTTTCGGGCCATTTTCATCTGGTCATTGCGCATTTGTTCTCTGGCCATTCTGTATAAAATGCCGGGTGCAAAAGTTTGAAAAAACCAGGAAAATAAAATCAATATGGCAGTGATTTTTCTCAATTGGTTTTACTGTTGAACGTGTATTTTACACTTGCAAAGATATTTCTTCCTGGATTCAATAATCCAAAATATTTAAATCGTGATAAATGATCATAATAGGCTTTGTTGCCTAAATTGTTGCCAACCAACGACCATTCCAGTATTTTACCCGACCAGAAAAAAGTACCGGAAACACCGGCCCCTATTAATTCATAGGAGGCTGTACCAATCTCATTTGGGGCCAATTGCCTTTGAGCATCATAGTGATCGACCTTCACATGAGGGCCAATGGTGGCGCCATTTCTGAATTTGTAATCGTAACTGAGCGTGCCTCCAATTTTATTGGCAGGCGTATAGGGTGTGTATTCTCCTGAAGCAGTTTTACTGTTCATGCCGGAAGCTAAGGCACTGAGCCTAAATCGTTTCAAAAACCTAATGTCCATGGTCAGTTCCATACCCATCTGAACGGCATTTTGCTGCATGTATCTGAACACTGGAAACCCCAACCATTTTCCGATTGTTGGAGCCAAATAAACATAATTGTTGAAATGGTTGTAGAATGGACTCCAAGAAAAGGAGAAATTCTTTTGATTGTAATCAAACACGGCATTCAAACTGCTTAATGTCTCATTTTTTAATTTTGGATCGCCAATTTCATAAGTGAATACCCCTTCATGTAAACCATCAGAAGATAATTCAGCCAAATTGGGTATGCGCACCCCCGTAGAAGCATTGAGTTTTATGTTAATATTTTTAATTCTTGAAATGCTGATGCCTGCAAATCCGTTTTCATAATAGGCGATTTTTCGAAATGGACTGATCTCTTTGTTTGGATCATTGACACCGGCCGTAAAAAGAGTATTCACTTGTTTGCGCCCGGCTCCGGCACCTAGTTCAGTAGTCAACCATGTTTTTTTATTTTTTAATCTTCTAAACTTCGATTCTAAATAAGCTGAAACATTGAATTCTGTCATCACTGCATCCGGTACAATCTTTCTCGCACCATAATTGGTGTTGTTTTCATACAAACCCAGATGTGACAATATCAATGAATGTTGTTGGCTCAATTCTTTTTCATATTTCAGTAGATATTGCAAAGTCAATAAGTGCATGTCCAAACTTATGGCTCCTCCGCCTTCATTTTCCATTCTCCTATTGGATTGCAATCCGGCATTCACATTGAGTCTTGATTTCCCTTTTAATTGTATTTGATTTTGAGATGACAGCATGTTCAACAAAACCAAATGAGCAGGATTTACCGCCAAGCTTCGGCTCCATCGCTTATCAGGACTGATGAATGTGTAAACATCATTGAAGATGAATCCAAATCGATTGAAACTGGATGTGAAATGATTGTCTGATTGCCATTGATTTCGTTTGAAACCATAGGTAGATTTTAATGTGATGCCATTGAATCGACTGTTGAGTACGCGCTCATTTTTTCCATTGCTGTAATCTGCATGATCATCCATTGAGAGTCGCAAGCGTATCCAGTGTTTGCCAGTATTCATTTTATACCCAAAACTGAAGTTGCCGCCCAATGTATTGCTGTTCAGTTTGCCTGAAACATCCATTTGACGAGTTCCCGCAGAGGGTTTGCTTTCTTCAATCAGATTGATGACACCGCCTATAGCTTCAGAGCCATATAAAACGCCCATTGGTCCTTTGATCAATTCAATTGAAGACAGCCCGTTTTCAGATAAGCCCAATCCATGTTCTTCTTGCCACTGTTGATTGTCAAATTTCAAACCGGCTAATAGTATCAATATTCTATTGCCGTACAATCCTCTTATGACTGGTTTATTGATACCAATTCCGGTTGATAGCATTGAAACACCAGGTAAGGTGGCCAGACTTTCGCTGAGTGTAAATCCGTTATTGAATTTCAAACTGTCACGATTGATTTTTAGCAAATTCAGAGAAGTTTCATTTACTTTTCCGTTTCGATAAGAGGTAACCGTCTGTTGTCTGAATGTGTTTGAATCTATTGGCTCTTCAGTCTGAGCACTGAGCTTCAATGTTGAGATAATTAAAACAATGAATATAAATCGATTAAAACACATAAGGAAGTGAATCACAAATGTACAGAATATTACAAATCGATTAAAAAAAATCCCCCGAGTTTTAAATACTCGAGGGATGACATATAGACTTTTAATTATCAGTTATCTTCTTCTTCTACTTTTAATATACAATTGAGTTTTGATTTGGTTCATTATTCACTCATTTTCATGCCTATCACATTGTCGGATCCATCAGGATTTTTTCCTTCTATTAAAATAGCGCCTTCGGCAACTTCTAGTATAGATTTCACATTTTGAACCGAATACACTGCTTGCTTGTCTATTTTGGTTATGATAAAGCCTGTTTGAAGCTTTCCTTTGAATGGTCCATCACCAACACTTAGAACTTTGACACCATTTTTAATGCCCAATTTGTCTTTTTCTTCTTTACTTACAGTACCCAAAGTAATGCCTTTGTAGGTATTGGCTTCCATTTTGTCTGCCATACTGGTGGTTTCTTTTCCATCCAATCCTTTCAATACCACTGAAATTTCTTTTTGAGATCCGTCTCTCATCAAAGTGACATTGACTTTGTCGCCAGGGCGGAATTTCCCAATTTCTTCTTGTAAAGTTGAAACGCTATTGACCACATTGCCATTGATTTTTGAAATGACATCGCCTTTTTTGATACCTGCTCTTTGAGCTGAACCATTTTCGGTGACATCTTGAACCAGAACACCATCCAGTGATTTGAGATTTTCTTTTTCGGCAACTTCTTGCGTGATTTCCTGAATGGCAACACCTAAAACAGCTCTTTGAACTTTACCAAATTTGAGCAAATCGTCCATTACTTTTTTTACCAGATTAACCGGTATAGCAAAACCATATCCGGTGTACGAACCTGTTTGTGATGCAATGGCGGTATTGATTCCAATCAGTTCACCTTTAGTATTCACCAATGCTCCACCTGAATTGCCGGGGTTAATGGCTGCATCGGTTTGTATGAAATTTTCAATTGCGTATTGATTGTCTTCGCTTCTCAGTAAATCAATACTTCTGCCCTTAGCTGAAACTATCCCTGCGGTAACAGTTGAGGTAAGGTTCATCGGATTGCCTACTGCCACTACCCATTCACCCACTTTG
>DASWYG010000433.1:0-2735 GCA_036405075.1 Bacteroidia bacterium
TTCGCTGACCAATTCAGTCAAGGTCTTTTTAGCGTCGCCAAATAACATCCTGTTTTTTGGGCTGTAAAACAACTCGTTTTCAATTCCGGCGTAACCGGCTTTCATACTACGTTTCATTACGATGGTATGAGCAGCATCTTCAACATCCAAAATAGGCATGCCATAGATTGGTGAACTTGGATCTGTTTTAGCGGCAGGGTTAACGACGTCATTTGCTCCAACGATCAATACCACATCAGTGGTTTTGAATTCAGGATTGATTTCATCCATTTCCATTAATTTGTCATAGCTAACATTGCTCTCAGCCAATAACACGTTCATGTGACCCGGCATACGTCCGGCTACAGGGTGTATCGCATATTTCACCTCAACTCCTTCTTCCTCCAACACTTGTTCCAATTCGTGACAAACGTGTTGCGCCTGAGCTACAGCTAAACCATAACCCGGTACTATTACAACCTTTTTACTGTATTTCATTAACACAGCGGCATCAGTGATACTCACTTCTTTTATGCTTCCTGTAATGGATTTGCCTTCGCCACTGGCAGCAGAACTGCCACCGCCAAAGTTGCCAATCAGAACATTGGTCAATGAACGGTTCATAGCCTTGCACATTACCACTGTAAGTAAGGTACCTGCGCTACCAACCAATATACCGCCAAACAACATGACCTTGTTGTCGTATAAGAAACCGCCCATTGCAGCTGCAACACCGGTAAATGAGTTGAGCAATGAAATTACTACCGGCATATCGGCACCACCAATTGGCATCACGAAAAGAATACCATAGATCAGTGACAAACCCAGAATGACAAAAAGTACATTTGCGTTGTCTATCATTCCAAAAGAAGCCGCTGCGGCAATTCCTAAAATAACCAGGAGCAAGCCAATGTTGATGACCTGTTGCAAAGGCAAGGTTTTATCTTTTATTTTTTCATCTAATTTTCCATAAGCGATCATACTGCCTGCAAATGAGATGCTGCCTATGACCAATCCTAAGAAAATGATGATGAGTTTTAAGACAGGCGCATCGGTGAAGTCGCCGGCATGACTGATGTGATTGAATTCAACTAATGAAATCAGCGCTGCACAAGCACCACCCATTCCGTTGAAGAATGACACCATTTGAGGCATACCTGTCATTTTGACTTTTTTGGCCATCAATGTACCGATGACACTACCTACAATGAGACCGCCGAATATCCAAGCATGATTGTGCAGTTTTACCCCATTGTTGTCGTATAAGAATATAGTTCCTACTATTGCCAATCCCATGCCCACAGCAGCATATAGGTTACCCTTTTTTGCTGTCTCCGGTTTTCCAAGCATTTTGATGCCATAAATGAAAGATATGGAACCGAGCATGTAGATGATATTGAGAATTTGATGTTGCATTGTTTCTTCTTTGTTTGTGTTTATCTGTTTGATTTTACAACTTTGATTGACCTTGTATTTTTCTGAACAATTCAGCCACACCTCCATAAGGCATCCTTTCAACTCTTGTGAAATAAAAGGAAGGTGCTGGAGTATAAAGTTCGGCCCAGAAATCTTCAACTGCTTGAAGTTGATACTTGGCTACCACTTTTTGTTTATTGGATTGGTTGTGTTCAGAACGAATGCTCATTATTTTTTCTTTTTCTTAAACATTTCAAGCATTCTGTCAGTAACCACAAAACCACCCACTACATTGAGTGTTCCTAGTACTACAGCGATAAAACCTAATATGGTGGCATATAAACTTTCGGCCTGTCCCATGATGATGATTGCGCCTATGATAACCACACCGTGAATGGCATTAGCACCACTCATCAAAGGTGTGTGCAATACTGATGGCACTTTTTCAATGAGTTCAACACCCAAAAAGATCATCAGGATCACTAAGTAAACCATCAATTGGTTGTCGGATAAAAAACTGATTATTTGTTCCATGTTATTTTCTTAGAATTTCGCCTCCTTTAGCGATTAAAGTACCTTTAGTGATTTCTTCTTCCATTTCCCATTTGAAGCCATCTTTGTTGGCTAAGTGAGTGAGGAAAGCCAAAATGTTTTTCGCATAGGATTCACTGGCGTTTTGAGAGAGTTGTGAAGGTAAATTGGTTTCACCTACGATTTTAACACCGTGTTTCACCACCACTTTACCGGCTTCACTGATTTCGCAGTTACCACCTTGCTCAACCGCCATATCAACAATCACACTGCCCAGTTTCATGCCTTTCACCATTTCTTCTGTTATAAGAATTGGAGCTTTTCTACCGGGTATCAGTGCAGTGGTGATCACCACATCTGCTACTGCCAGGTGTTTGGCCAATATTTCTCTTTGTTTTTTGAGGGTATCTTCACTGGTTTCTTTCACATAACCACCTTCAATTTTCACATCGCCTGTGTCGAAACTGATGAATTTACCACCCAAAGATTCTACTTGTTCTTTGGTTTCAGGTCTTATATCGGTTACTTCCACTACAGCACCTAATCTTTTAGCTGTACCAATGGCTTGCAAACCTGCTACACCTGCACCAAAAATTAGCACTTTTGATGGGGTAATGGTTCCTGCTGCAGTCATCAGCATAGGGAAGATTCGGGCGGAGTGATGGGCACCTAAAAGTACTGCCTTATAACCGGCCAAATTGGCTTGTGAACTTAAAGCATCCATACTTTGTGCACGTGAAATACGCGGAATTGCATCCATGCTGAATACACTGATTTTGCGGGCATTCAAAGATTCTATCAAACCGGGA
>DASWYG010000434.1:0-2603 GCA_036405075.1 Bacteroidia bacterium
CCGTGAAATTGGAATAGGGTTTACTGCTTCCTCCTATAACTATTTTATTAATGTCTAGTTTGGATTTTATGGTATCAATGATGGTCACATTCAATGCTGTGTCATTGCCCAAATTTTCAAAATAAATGGCATATTTGATCACATCATTTTGTTCAACTATCGCACTGGGGTATGCAATCTTTATGTTAGGGTCGTATGCCGAAACCACATTCTGTTTTAAAGTATCTGAATTGTTCTTATTGTTGTTGTCAGCATAATTGTGATGTGCCACAATGCTAATGTTTTGACCCAATTTAAAACTGTCTACAGCATATCTGCACCTCAGTTCCTTCATGATCCTTGAGTTTTTTGGAACCAATATTGAAAAATCAAAACCATCTTTACTTAAGTTGTTTGGCGTAAAGCCAACAAACTCTTTTTGATCAATAGAAGCATGATGGCTTACATGTACATTAACAGTTTTATCAATTGCACTTTTGTTGACCAACTCAAAGTTATATCGGGTTTTAAATCCTTGCTTAGCAGTGTTTCCCGTGCCGCAATGTATGAATAAAGCAACATCTTCCTCAACTTGCATTTGCATTGGACATTCAAAATAATAAACAGTATCCCTGCTGTTGTTAACGGTGAGTTGAGAATTGCTGTAATAACCAAATGGATTTGAAACTTTAAAAGTTTTATTGCTACCTGTTTCAAACATTAAATTGCAAATTCCTGCACCATTGGTTTCCGACATCAATTTGCCAGATACTTCATAAAACCTGCAATGCTTGATACCTGTTTCTCCTGCTTGCCTTATACCATCTTGATTCAAATCATCATAGCAAAACACATTTATAACAGATGAAGGTTTAAAGCTTATCTTTATCACCAATTGTATAGAATCTGTATAATTGACACTAGAGATGGTTTTGAAATTGCCCGATAATATCACACCTTCAAAATCTTCTCTTAATTCGAGTGATAAGTAATTGTCTGATACCTTAAATGTGTTTAAATAGGAGAGAGACTGCCCATTGTATTTGTATACCTTAATGCCCAAACCCGGCTTCTGAAAAAACAAATAGACATTACCCGAATATTGATGCGAACCAATATAATTTGTAGCATAAAAAGAATCATTATCCGGAAAAGTATACTGAACCCAATTGTTGTTTTTCAAATGTGAAATGCCGCTGATGTATATCAAATTACTTGAAGGAACAACAATCAATTCCTTTCCTATAGAACTGAGTGCTGCGATATAAGTAAACGGCCCATCAATTGATTCAAATTTACCATTTCTGAATACGCCTAATTTCTTGAAATTTTCACCTCCGATCTCTATACTGTCCGGTTTGATTTTGTTTTTGTTGAATACATATAAAGAATCGCTACCGTGAAAAAAGACATTGCTGTTTCCAGATAAATTCTGAAACCCTTTTTGACCACTTTTACCAATAGATTTCCAGCTGCTCCCATTGTACAATATTATCCCATTCACGCGTTCTCCGGGAATTGAATCAAAATTACCTGTAATCAAAAATTCACTGTCAAACGGTATCATTTTATTTACTTCGAAATAATCAGGAAAAGTCTGCTTTAAATCGATACCAACCGACTGCCATTGTTGATTAGAAAATTTTACGATTCCACTTCCCGAATTAAATGAACTTGAGTCGAAGCTACCACAGATATATACTTCTCCATTAAAATATTGAATGTCCAAAACCCTTGGCGCGTCTATGGAATTTTTACTGTATAAACGAATCGGTTTGGTATATACCCATGTCATCCCATTGTAAACCTTTAATCTCAATTGAGAGTATTCATGTCCGTAATTAAATCCGGAAGTGACAGTGTCATATTGAATGCCATAAATCCATCCGTTTTTATCGGAGGTATATAAATGATAATTGATGTTTTGCTGATGATAAAATTGAACCAAATCCGGAACTGAGCCATATCGACTGAAATGCTGTGCAATAGCAGTCTTGGCAAGCATCATAATAATAAATGTATATAGTTTGTATTTGGTCATAATTTTATAATTGGGGTATAAACCAAGCCAAGAGTCAATGAAGGTATTCCAAATTTAGATTGCATTTCTATTCCTCCAATGGTTTGATTCAATTGCATGCTTTGAAATCCTAAAACTGCATTCAATTGCACACCGGCTTTCAATCTATATAGTCCATTGATGCTCATGCCAGGAATAAAATTGTTTTTGCTTTTACTGTTATAAGTTTCCATTTTAGAGGTGTTGAAATTGAAAAACTCTCCTTTGGCGTTATGGGTGAAATTGTATTCCATACCAAGACCTAAACTTAGTTTAAAAAGCTTTGATTGAAACACCCCCAGATTTAATTGTACTGGAGCAGATATGTATACGCTTTTGCTTTTAATTGCTTGATTCAAATGCAAAGAACTGGATGCCGGTCTGGTGATATATCCCTTTAATTTTCCTGTGGTGTCATACACAGGTATATCGGTATAAACATAATTCAAATTTTGGGAGGTCGACAACTCAGTATATTTTAATCCAACTTTAAAATCAATTCTTTTACTGATTTGATAACCCATTCCCAGAGTTAAACTTAAACCAGTTTTATTCTTGCCATTGC
>DASWYG010000435.1:0-3818 GCA_036405075.1 Bacteroidia bacterium
AGAGGTTTGTATCAGGAATTGAAAAACACCAATGTGTTTGTCAGTGTCGTCAACCCTGGTCCTATGAAAACCAACGAAGAGGTGAGTAAAAGAATAGATAAACAGGGATGGATGGGGAAGATGGGTTTGTTAAGTCCTGAAAAAGTTGCTGAAATCAGCATCAAACAACTCTTTAAAAAAGACACATTGATCATGTTGGGAATGGGTAATGGCATCAATTGGCTGTTGATGAAAATCATTCCCATCTGGATTCGTTTGCCTTTGCTCACCAATGCCATTAAACGTGAATTAAAACCAGCCTCATGAAAATTGCAGTAACAGGAGCAAGTGGCTTTCTGGCCGGAAATTTAATTCCACTTTTACTGGAACAAGGCCATGTCGTTTATGCCATCGTCAGGCAAAAGAAGAACATTCACTTACCACAACATTCAAACATGATGGTTTGTGAAGGCCAATTGAACGACAATCAATTCATCTCCGAAGTTTTAAAGTCCTGCGATGCCATTGTTCACATCGCTGCAATTACCAGGCAAAGTCATTTAAAACTTGAGGATTATTATTTGGTGAATGTCGAACAAACCCTAAGTCTTTGCAAACTGTCCATTGATGCAGGTGTTAAACGATTTGTTTTTGTGAGTTCTGCCAATACACGCTATCACGGCAATCATAAATTTCAAGGCCATGAAAATGAAGCTTATCAAATGCCATTTTCAGGTTCCTATTACGCTCAAAGTAAATATTTGGCTGAAACAGAATTGTTAAAACTCAAGGATGAAATCAACTTGAGTATAGTTAATCCCACTTTCATACTTGGGCCTAATGACCAAGGTGCAAGTTCCGGTCGATTGATTAAAACTCTAATGAAACGAAAGATTTGGTTTTGCCCTCCGGGTTCTAAAAACATTGTGCATGTATCTGACGTTTGTCGATGTATATCAATAATCTTGACTCAAAATCAAACAGGCGAACGCTATCTTCTTGCGGGTGAAAATTATAACTATCATCACATCTATAAGTCAATTCAAAAGCAGCTTGAGTTAAATTCAAAAATCAGAATCATTGTTTTGCCAGCTTTTGTGCTTGTAGCATTGGGTAGGATAGGGAACTTGTTAAGAAAATTGGGCTTAGAAAATGAATTGTCTTTGGTGAATGCACAAATACTTTGCACCAAGGTGAATTATGGCAATGAAAAAGCAAAAAAGGAATTGGGTGTCGAATTTGCGAATTTGGATAAAACCTTGTCTGATGCGGTGAAGTGGCACCTTGGTAAACATTAATGGATCAAATTCATATAATAAGGGTTCAATGTGTTAAATGATTGCGCTGTCTTTTGATTAAAATCAAATATTTTTGCAGCGTGAATTTGCAAATACAAAAAGTTGAAACGAATGATCAACTTCAGGCTTTTATAGATTTTCCTAAGAAATTATATGCAAGGGATGAAAACTACATCATGCCCCTGGACATCGACATTCGCCATACATTTGACCGAACTTATAACCCGGCTTTTTCAAATGGAGATTGTTGCTCTTGGTTGTTATACAACAACAATGAAATTGTGGGCAGAATTTCTGCTTTCTATAACGATGTAGAGAAAACAGGTGTGAGAACTTCAGGTTGTGGCTTTTTTGAAAGCATCAACAATCAGGAAGTGGCCAATAAATTGTTTGATACAGCCAAAGAATGGTTGCTGACCAATAAATGTAATTATATGGATGGGCCCATTAACTTTGGTGAGCGCGATAGTTTCTGGGGACTTATGGTAGAAGGCTTTGCAAGTCCAAGCTACAGGGAAAATTACAATTTTCCCTACTACAAAGAATTGTTTGAAAACTATGGTTTTGTATTTGAAATAGGCCAAACCACTTCTTTGATCAGTGAGAAAAAATTCAATTTCGAACGTTTCAATTTGCTGGCTTCCCGTGTGTTCAAAAACCCTGAATACACATTTGAATACTTCAAGTTGTCGAACATTGAAAAATATGCCGAAGATTTTGTTTCTATTTATAACAAAGCCTGGGCTTTTCATGAAAATTTCATTCCAATGACCAAGGAAAAGATCCTTATTCGTATGAATGAAATGAAACCCATAGTGGTTGAAGACCTCAATGTATTCGCCTATCACAATGGTTTGCCCATTGGCTTTTATTTAACTGTTTTAGATGTCAATCAAATCTTCAAACACGTCAATGGTAAAATGAATTTGATCGGCAAATTGAAATTCCTTTATTATAAAAAGTTTGTGAAAAGAATCAGAGGCATTGTCTTTGGCGTGTCACCTGAATTCCAAAACAAAGGCATAGAAGTGGCGCTCATTATGAAGTTCAGAGAATCTATGATTCGTTTGAACAAATACAACGACAATGAATTGGCATGGATAGGTGATTTCAACCCTAAAATGCTCAGTATGTTCGAATCAATGGGCGCTGAACCCATCAAACGTCACATCACCTACAGAAAAACTTTCTAAAACATTTAAAAGGATTGAAAATACTCTTCATCGCCAACAGATTCCCATACCCGCCTTTCAGAGGTGATAAGTTGAAGATATACAATCTGGCCAAGAGACTCTCGGTTCATAACGAACTGCACCTGATCACTTTTATGGAACAAAAATCCGATTTGCAGTACCTGTCGGAATTGGAATCCATTTTTCCTGTGATTGAACTCATTCATTTGCCTAAAATACAAAGTGTTGTAAATGTTGCAGCAGGTATGTTGGGTTCTAAACCCTTGCAAGTCAATTATTTTAAGTCAGGCCGTTTTAGAAGACGATTGTCAAATTTGATTAAATCGAATCAATACGATGCAATACATGTGCAACACCTTCGAATGGCTCAATATGCCATGGAAATTAAGGACTTGTACAGGATTCTCGACCTGCCTGATGCATTTTCACTCTATTGGCAAAGAAGAAAAGAAGTGCCCAGAAGTTTCTTCTCTGCCTTTCTCGACAACATTGAATCCAAAAGGGTGCTGAAATACGAGAGTGAAATACTCAAGTCCTTCAATCTCAACTTGGTTTGTTCAAATGAAGATCTAAAGTTTCTGAAAAATAAACACCATGCCAACAATATTGCGCTCTTGCCCAATGGTGTGGATACAGATAAATTCAAACCCATGAACCATGATTACAGTGAAAATGTCACTTTGCTGTTTACAGGTAATATGGATTATGACCCCAATGTGGATGCTGTTTTACATTTTGTAAAAGACATCTTTCCATTGATCCTTCAAAAGCACCCTCAAGCCAAATTCATAATTGCCGGACAAAGGCCAATAGACAAAGTAAAAGCCCTGGACAATGGCGGCAATGTACAAGTAACGGGCTTTATTCCTGAGTTATCGGAAATGTACAATCAAGCATCTGTAGTAGTTGCACCACTGCGTTTTGGAGCAGGCACTCAGAACAAAGTTTTGGAAGCATTGGCCATGGGTATACCTGTTGTTTGTTCCAATATCGGTTTCGAAGGATTGGGCATTTCGGATGGGGAAGGGGCTTTTATGAGAACCGATGCTGTATCTTTTGCAGATCAGGTTTCCAATTTACTGGCTGATGCTCAGTTGAGGGAAACAACTGGAATGAAAGGTATTGAAGTGATCAGAAAAAGTTTCAGTTGGGACATTGTAGCTGCTCAATTGGGTGTGTATCTATCGGCAGGCAAACAAGTCTAATCAATTTATACATGCTTATAATTGTTTGATCAATCGGTTTTTTGCGCTCTTGCTGTTCTGGCTTTTTTGCCATACAGTTTCCAAACCATATAGAAGGATATAGCAACAAAAAATGCGCCCAATAACATTGGAGCACCGGGTAA
>DASWYG010000436.1:0-16952 GCA_036405075.1 Bacteroidia bacterium
CTGATTTGCCCGCACTGTTAAAGTAGCATTCAGCAGCAGTACACCTTGTTCGGCCCATTGTATCAAATGTCCATGATTGGGAATACTGGTGCCAAGATCTGAAGCCAGCTCTTTGTAAATGTTTTTTAAGGATGGAGGCACATCAACGCCTTTGTTGACACTGAAACACAGTCCATGTGCCTGCCCCGGACCGTGGTAAGGATCTTGACCAATGATCACAACTTTCACTTTTTCAAAAGGTGTACGATCGAAAGCAGCAAAAATTTGATCGGATGGAGGATAAACCAACTGTCCTGATTGTTTTTCGGAAAGCAGGAACTGTTTGAGATTTTTCATGTAATCCTGTTCAAATTCACTTTCTAGAACAGCCAGCCAAGAGGGATTCAGTTTGATCATGGTTTGTGGGTGTTCAAATTAAACTAAATCCGATTTCATTTAAAAATGAAAAGATTTTAAAATCTTATATTGAGTGCATTCAAGGATGAGTAAAAACTTATAATTTTGTTCACTTCTACAATCGATATGGATACAAAAGAAAGGATACTTCAATTGCGCAAGGAACTCAGCGACCACAACTACAAATATTATGTACTGGCGCAGCCCAGCATCAGTGATTTTGAGTTTGATCAGTTGCTCGAAGAATTGACCCGATTGGAAAAACAACATCCTGAAATGTTTGATCCGGATTCACCTACACACAAAGTTGGTGGCGCCATCAATAAAAGTTTTGAATCCTATACCCATGATTTCCCAATGCTCAGTTTGGGCAATACATACAGTGAGGAAGATTTGAAAGACTTCGATGACAGAGTATGCAAGCTACTGGGGCATCGCGATTATGAATACGTTTGTGAATTGAAATTTGACGGACTTTCTATCAGTTTGCACTACGAGGCAGGCAAACTGATCAGGGCAGTTACTCGTGGTGATGGGGTGAAAGGCGATGTAGTTACCGATAATGTAAAAACCATAAAGGCTCTAAAAACACAGTTGAGTGGGCACTTTCCTTCTTATTTAGAAGTAAGGGGAGAAGTGTTCATGCACCGTCCGGCCTTTGATAAATTGAACCGTGAAAGAGAAGAAGCAGGCGAAGAATTGTATGCCAATCCCCGGAATTTGGCTTCAGGTACATTGAAACAACAAGACAGTTCAGAAGTTGCTAAAAAACCACTGGACATTTTCCTTTATCAGTTGTTGGAAAAACAAGAAACTGTGAGCAATCATTTCGACAGTTTGCAACAAATGAAATCATGGGGATTAAAGATCAGCGAAAACAGCAAAAAGTGCAAAAACTTGGAAGAAGTTTTCGCTTTTATAAATCATTGGGATGAAGCCCGAAAACTCTTGAGTTATGACATAGATGGAGTGGTGATAAAAATCAATGATTATCACCAAAGAGAAGAATTGGGTTTCACAGCCAAATCTCCTCGTTGGGCAATAGCTTATAAGTTCAAAACAGAGGCGGCATGTACCAAATTGCTGGAGATAACTTATCAGGTTGGGAGAACCGGAGCTATAACACCTGTGGCCAATTTAGAGCCGGTATTCTTACTGGGCACAACCGTAAAACGAGCTTCTTTGCACAATGCAAATGAGATTGAGCGATTGGATGTGAGGGTAGGTGATTTTGTTTATGTTGAAAAAGGCGGTGAGATCATTCCAAAAATAACCGGAGTAGCGTTGGATAAAAGGGTAGATGGTTTGCCTAAACTGCCATATATACACGCTTGCCCAGAATGTGGCACTGAATTGATCAGAAAGGAAGGAGAGGCCCAACATTATTGTCCAAACGAAACACAATGCCCACCTCAGGTTATTGGCAGAATTCAGCATTTTATACATAGAAAGGCCATGGACATCAATGGCATGGGTGATGAAACTGTAGAGCTTTTATACAAGCAAAATCTGGTAAAAAATGTTGCCGACTTGTATGATCTGAAATTTGAAGATGTGGTGAAATTGGAGCGAATGGCTGAAAAGTCTGCTAAGAATTTGATACAAGGTATTGAAGATTCAAAGGCCATTAATTATGCAAGGGTATTGTTTGGATTGGGCATCCGATATGTTGGAGAAACAGTGGCCAAAAAACTTTGTGCAAGGTTCAAAACCATTGAAGAACTCTTAGTAGCAAACAAAGAAACATTGTTGCAAGTGGATGAGATCGGGGAGCGAATTGCTGATTCAATAATTGAGTATTTTTCAAATCCTTCCAATATGGAGATGGTCAATCGTTTGAGAGAGAAGGGACTTCAATTTGTAAATACAGAGAAGGAGAAGGAAAAAGTTTCGGATATTTTGAATGGTAAATCAGTTGTGATTTCAGGGGTGTTTTCGAAATATTCGCGCGATGAAATCAAAGAAATGGTTGAAACCAATGGCGGAAAAAATGCCGGAAGCATCAGCAGCAAAACGGATTATGTGGTTGCCGGAGAGAACATGGGGCCTGCAAAGCTTGAGAAAGCCAAACAACTGAACATTCCGATTTTGAATGAAGATGAGTTTCTTGATTTGATTAACAAATCATAAAAAAAGATAACCTGCAGCTTTTGAATTGGATTTATTTGCCAAAACAAGAGAAGTAACAATAATTGATGGGATTCCATTAATGTAAACAAAAGCGAAGGAGTGTGGATTTAATTCACAGTGTACAATCTCAATTGTGGTCTCTGCGTTTTACTTTTGCGAGAAGCGATATTATGGCCGGAAAAAAGGGTAATAGTTTTAGAAATTCAACAGATGATTTTCAGGCAGAGGAGAAGGAAGTCAGAAAACCGGCTGCCAAAGGGAAATTTGCGTGGGTAAAAGATGAGCGTACAAAAAGAATTTCAGGAGCATTTCTGATTTTGTTTTCGCTGTTTTTGTTTTTGTCGTTTGTGTCTCATATCATCAATTTATGGGGATTTGAAACCGATCAGGATCTGTTGCAAGGCAGTAGCTGGAGTTGGTACAAAACAAATAATCCGAAAGGTGCAGCCAATATGATGGGTTACTTGGGCGCTTGGTTCGGTCATTTGTTCATTCACAAATGGTTTGGTGTTTCATCGTTCATTTTATTGTTCAGTATATTCACTTTTGGAACCAAATTGCTGTTCAACTGGCAGATGTATCCCATCTTTAAAATCATCCGTTACAGCGTCTTCATCATCATCTGGAGTTCAATATTGATGGGTTTCATCTTTCACAAAAGCAACCTATTCATGGGGGGTGGATTTGGCTATTTTGGTTTTATGTGGCTAAAGGGACTTTTTGGTTACATCGGCACTGTATTGTTTCTTGCCTTGTATGCTGCCATTTTCATGATCATCGTTTACAATGTCGATTTCAGATTTGGGAGGCCGGCCATTGCTGATACCGATTGGGATGATTCCAATGATTTAAAAGTTGATTTTTCAAATCATGCTGCAGAAGCAGAAGCCATCAAATCACATATTCAGGAAATTCATGGAAATGACATTGATACCGGTTCCAATGTTACAGGTCATGATGAACTTGATGTAGAAGACGATCATGGTATCGAACTTTCTACCATAGATCAGCATCCAATACCAGAGATAGTTGAGACTCCGCCGATGCCAATCATTGAACCAGAAGTTTCTGCACCCATCAGTTTTGATTTACCTGTCAATAAAACCAAGAAGCAAGAAGTGCCTGCTGCATTTGAATTAAAAATAGAGGCACATGAGGAAGAAGAAATAGAAACCAATATCAATGAAGCTCCGGCCCCAATGCCTCACATTGGATTGGATGATCTGTATGACCCTCGTTTAGACCTTGCAGGATACCAAATGCCAACATTGGATTTGCTTCAGGAGTATGAATTTACAAAAGCAGAGATCAATCGTGAGGAACTCGAGACCAGCAAAAACTTAATTGTTGAAACACTTAAGAATTATAACATCGGCATATCTGAGATCAAAGCCAATATTGGGCCAACCGTCACTTTATATGAAATAGTGCCTGCACCGGGGGTAAAGATTTCAAGGATTAAAAATCTGGAAGATGACATCGCCTTGAGTTTGGCTGCTTTGGGTATTCGTATCATCGCTCCAATTCCCGGAAGGGGTACCATCGGTATAGAGGTGCCAAATAAAAAACCGGAGATGGTGCCAATGAAACAATCCTTGGCCAGCAAGAAGTTTCAGGAATGTAACTATGAATTGCCTGTTATTTTAGGTAAAACCATATCCAATGAGATTTATTTAGCTGATCTGTCCAAAATGCCACATTTGCTGGTAGCGGGAGCAACAGGGCAGGGTAAATCAGTTGGACTCAACACACTCATTGTTTCATTGTTGTATAAAAAACATCCTTCTGAATTGAAATTTGTTTTGGTAGATCCCAAGAAGGTGGAGCTAACACTGTACAACAAGATAGAGAGACATTATCTGGCAAAATTACCCGGTGATGGGGATGCCATTATCACTGATACCAAATTGGTGTGTAACACATTGAACTCATTGTGTATGGAGATGGATGATCGCTATGAATTGTTGAAATCAGCCGGAAAGAGAAACATCATAGAGTACAACACCAAGTTCAGAGAAAGAAAACTGTTGCCGACAGAAGGACATAGATTTTTACCATACATCGTAGTGGTAATAGACGAGGTTGCAGATTTGATGATGACAGCGGGCAGAGAGGTAGAAACACCAATTGCAAGATTGGCTCAGTTGGCCAGGGCAGTTGGAATACATGTCATTTTGGCTACTCAAAGACCGTCGGTCAATATCATTACCGGTACGATCAAAGCCAATTTCCCGGCCAGATTGGCATTCAGGGTAACCTCTAAGATCGATTCAAGAACCATATTGGACAGCAACGGTGCCGACCAATTGATTGGTAAGGGAGATATGTTGTTTAGTACCGGAAATGATTTGATCAGGCTGCAATGTCCATTCGTGGATACCCCGGAAGTTGAAAAAATAACCGAGTTCATAGGCAATCAAAGAGGCTACCCGGCAGCATTTGAATTGCCCGAGTTTAAAGGAGATGAAGACAGCGGCGCGAGAGAAGATTTTGATCCAAATGAACGCGATGTCATGTTTGAAGATGCAGCCAGATTGGTTGTAATGACCCAGCAGGGAAGTACTTCTTTGATTCAAAGAAAATTAAAATTGGGCTATAACAGAGCGGGTCGTTTGGTCGATCAATTGGAGCAAGCGGGCATAGTTGGACCATTTGAAGGAGCAAAGGCCAGAAAAGTATTAATACCGGATGAAATAAGTTTGGAACATTTTTTGGATACACTAAATCGCAAATAATTTGTTATTTTTGCAGATTCATTTTTTTGTTTCAAAAATCAGTATACATGAGTAAAACTCTTTTATTTTCTTTCGTCCTTGGTTCACTGTTTTCCTTTTCTTTTCAGCAAAATGAAAAAAAGGAAAGTGAGAAAGACAAGGCAGCATCAAAATTGCTTAAGGAGGTATCTAAAAAATACAAGGCATATAAAACTTTGAAGGCAGATTTTTCTGTTTTAATTGAACCTGCCGACGAAAAGAAAGGGACGAAGAAAACTGAAAAAGGAACTCTTTGGTCCAAAGGCAATAATTTCAAATTGGTGTATGGCGGACAGGAGATATTTTGCAATGGAAAATACATTTGGACTTACACACCTGACAATTCAGAATGCACCAAAGAGGATTACAATCCAAATGCAGGCAGTGGGTTGAACCCATCAAAAATATTTTCTATCTGGGAAAAAGGCTTTTTGTACGCCAGCGACGGCACTTACAAAAAAGGCACACAGGAGATCGCAAAAATCAAATTGACCCCAACTGATAAGGCTAAACCATATTTCTTGATGAATTTGGAGGTTGACAATACTGCTAAAACTGTTCAAAGCCTTAAGGTGTCTTTCAAATCAGGAATTAAGCAAACTTATACTGTTACCTCTCAAGTACCAAATTCAACCATTGATGATAAGTCATTTGAATTTGATCCGGCTAAATTTCCGGGCGTAGAAGTGGTAGATCTGACCTCTAAAACCAAACCAAAGGGAAAATGATAATTAAGGGCATGAACTGATCGGTATCAGTTTTCATGTTTTAATGATGATATAATTTTGCGCCGTGATACTACACAACAAGATTAACCGAGAAGTTTTAAAGCAACAGATACAGGAAAGTACAATTCCTCGAACAACCATTTCCTTTTATAAATACCACTACATCCAGAATCCTCAACAATTCAGAGACGATTTGTTTTTGAAATGGAGTGAGCTTGGAGTGCTCGGACGCATTTATGTTGCCGATGAGGGCATCAATGCTCAATTGTCTGTACCAACCGAAAACTTAGAAGCATTTAAGGACCATCTTGAAAGCATTGACTTTTTGAAAGGCAATCGCTTAAACATAGCTGTCGAAGACAATGGTAAATCCTTTTTTAAACTTTCAATAAAAGTCAGGAAAAAGATCGTAGCAGATGGTATTGAGGATCCTGATTTTGATGTTACCCGGATAGGCAAGCATCTGAAGGCCGAAGAATTCAATGAAATAACTGAAAGAGAAGATGTGGTGATCGTAGACATGCGCAATCACTATGAAAGTGAAGTAGGTCATTTTGAAAACGCTATTTTGCCTGATGTTTTAAGTTTCAGAGAACAATTGCCCAAAGTAGCAGAAATGCTTGAAGATAAGAAGGATAAACCCGTGGTGATGTATTGCACAGGAGGTATCAGGTGTGAAAAGGCAAGTGCATATATGCTTTACAGAGGTTTCAAAGAAGTTTATCAACTTGAAGGAGGCATTATTCATTATGCCAATCAGATCAAAGACAAGGGACTAAAAAATAAATTTCACGGTAAAAACTTTGTTTTTGATGAGCGCTTGGGTGAACACATTTCAACTGAAGTTATAGCCAAATGTCATCAATGCGGCGAACCATGTGACACACATACCAACTGTGAGAATGTGGCTTGCAATTTATTGTTCATTCAGTGTCCTGCATGCCAAGCCAAGTACAGCAACTGTTGCAGTGAAGAATGTCAACACATTGCGGCATTGCCTGAAGAAGAACAAAAGGCATTGAGAAAAGGCCAAAACAAAGGCAGATTGGTATTCAATAAAGGCAAAAAGCTGAAGACCAGCTGAGCTTTTCCACATCATTTTTAAGTCATATTTCAGAACTGCTTTTTTAAAGCAGAGCTTTTTTATATATTTGGATATTATTCAAATATGAAAAACAAATATCTACTCTTGCTTTTGACTTTTCTATCGATCACCGTTTCAAGATCACAAGTAACGGCCAATGCCGGTGTTGACATGGAGGCTTGTTTCAGAGACACAATAGAATTAAAGGGAAGTGGGTTAGGTCCTAATGATACCGGAGTATACAGATGGAGAAAAATCAGCAGCAACAGCATCATATCCAATGCCAAGAATGCATTTGTCATCATGCAATTTGTAGGCTCAGAGTTGTATGAATTGATGGTTGTAAAAACCACTTATAATGGCAGTTTCACCGACTTTGATACAGTCAGTATCAGATCCAATCCATTGCCTTCTATTACTTCCATCAATATAGCACCGCTTTGCTACAATGAATGCCCTTATCCATTGACAGGCAATAGAGTGGCGATCGGAAAAGCAGGTTATGACCCAAATGTGGTAGATTCCAATTTGCATTATTTCTCTAAAAGCAACAACTGGGTGACAGGCGCGCCAAATGGACCATATTTCTATAATTTTTGCAAATTTCTTTTAAATGGTCAAGTGCCTAAATCGGGCTTGAGAGACACCATTTGTTTTGATTACACTGACCCCAAAGGGTGCTATGTAAAAGATTGTAAACCTATGCGATTCAACCCCAATCCTGAGGTGGAATTGGGAACCGGGGTTTATTGTCAAGCAAACGGAATGGTTGATTTAGACAATTTGATTAGAAAACCCATTTTAAGAGTAGCGGGAATTGAGAGCTTCAGATGTTTAAGCGTACCTGCCGGTTCGGGCATTGATAAAAATAGTATCATCCTGACTTCTTCAGGGTCACCAGTTAATTATGATATGATAATTGGAGATAAATACACACCTGAAACTGCCGGAGATTATGAAATAGAGTATTGTTACAAAGATGCTACAACAGGTTGCAGAACCTGCGATACAGCAACAGTTACAGTCAATAGAACACCTGTTTTGGACTTATTGCCTTCTGTTTCTGTGTGCGTTAATAGCGTGCCATTCAACCTCAACTATTACGCCATCGATTCTTTAACAGGCAATTCAATCAATGGTGGTACATGGACTTGTGTTGAATACAATGGATCGCGTGATAGAAGTAATCCGAACACAAAAGATAAACTGGACAATGCCGTTAAAAGTGGCAGATTGTTTCCTAGCATTGGCACCGGTTCTTATATGTTGAAATTCACTGATGACAATTGTGGCGGTACAGATAGTTTAGTGGTTGTGGTGAATGGACTGCCGATCATTGCGCTTGATCATCAGGATACAGTTTGTGTTGACTCTGCAATTGTGCTCAATAACCTTACACCTTCTGGGAATGTTGGTGTTTGGAGCGGTCCGGGAGTAACAGGAAGAGTTGTGGATGCTCGATTTGTGGATTCTAATGTGAATGTTTCTCAACCATACACATATAAATACACATACACCAACCCATTGACCAATTGTACCTCTAGTGACTCGTTTACAATGAGATTTAGAAATAAACCTGAGTTTTTAATGGTTCACAGAGGATATAAAATGAACGGTAAGTTTTTATTGGATTGTGAACTGAAAGCTGTAAAACGGATGGATACCTTGTATGACAAGATCATTTGGTCGTTTGGCAATGGTAATTTTTCAAATAATTTTAAAAATACCGCAGTGCCTTATGCCGATTCAGGCACTTATAAAGTTTATGCAAGTTTGCCATCACACCCATGTGAGGTATTGGATTCATTTGAAGTGGTGTTCGATTATAAATTGACCAGTATAGAAAGCAATTTGGCTATGCAGTTCAACTATTATCCGAATCCTGCAGGAGATGTATTAAATATGTATGCAAATGAGCCTGCTAAATTTGAGATATTTGGCAGCAAAGGCGAATTTGTTTTAGGAGGAGACCTGGAAGCCGGAATCATCAATGGTCTTGATATTTCGGAATTGTCACAAGGGTTTTATATACTACAGGTGAGCAACCAATATGGTACGTCAATGTACCGTTTAGTGAAACAATAAAGAGTCTTTAACTGTCTTGTGTTTCTTGTAGATCAGTGTGTAAGCATACCGATTAGACAGTCTTTTAACGATTGTATCAGAAGTTGAAAGTTTGATGGTATCGTGCACATTGCCCGGGAAGGTAAACACCCTGTAATCGTATACATGATTATCACCAACCACAGTATTGTAAGATTTTTCAGTATTGTACCCGTTGTGTTTGTCCATATAGCAGGCATACAATGGAAAATCAATATGGATAGTTTTCCCTTTAAATTCAGGGGATCTTAAAAATTGAAGTGTAGAATGTAAATTTTTGACATGTGAAGAGGGAGTAAAATCGGTGTCTGAAAATTTATTGCCATACCAAAAATATATGCCACCAATAAGACAAATCACGACATAAGGGACGAACAATTTTAATTGTTTCTTAAAGCTCAGATACAAACAATACAGGGAATAGGAATAGAAAGGAGCGAGAAAATATACTGTGTATCTGGAGAGAAAATAATTCAGTACTGTGAATGCACTTGCCACTATAAAAATCGTGAAAAAGGCGCCCAATCGGCTTGATATCAATTTGTATTGATGCAGTACTGCCAAGGCAGGTAGTATGAACAGATAATGAGCCTGTTCTATCCATGCAAAGGATTTGAACTCATTCCATCTTTCACGAATAAAATACGGATCGAACTTGGTCAAGCCGGTGTGCAGAGGGTAAAAGAAATAGCCTTTCTGAAAATATTGAATGGTGAAATATAAGCAGAACGAAAGCAGAGGGATGATGAAAAGAGCTAAAACGGGTCTCCATTCCAGTTTCTTTCTATGCAGCAATTCAATGAGGATAAAAGCCGGAGGCAATACCAAAGCAGATTCTTTGATCTGAAGTGCTATCATTAAAAATAGACATACAAATTTATAATTGTGCTTTTGATAATGGTACAATGCAACTGCTGTTGCTGTAAACAGGGGCATTTCTGGCAGCAAAAGCAGAGATTGCGAAAGAAAAACCGGTTGTACAAAAATGCATAGTGTGATGAGAAAAGCAACAACTGCATCAATGTGTTCGGATAGGATTCTATAGAGGAAATGAAATCCCAAACAAGAGAGCAATGCTGCTGCTATATGAGCAGTTATGGGAAAAGCACCGAACAATTTAAAGCAGAGTCCAAAATAGAAAGGCACAAGGATTGGGTGTCCGCGTGAGAATTCATCAGGAATTGCATCCGGAGTTATACCAAGTCCAAAACGGTTCAGGTGCTCAGCTGCCCGGTAATAGACATTGAGTTCATCCCAAAAATAGGCTTGGGTGATTGATCCATATAAAAATTGAACGATTAAATATATGATAAAGAAAGTGACCCAAAGAAGAGCATTAAAAAGGGAGCGATGATTTGGGTTGGGCATAAAAATTCAAAAGTAATTGATCCTGATTAAACTTTACATCGTAGATGAATATTCAATGGAAAAAAGAGGATAAAATGGAATAAAATGGATGAAGTTAAAATTAATAAGTGGTTTTGTGTTTTAAAACATTGAACAAATGAAAATTGCAGACAAAATTTGTTATAAAATTAAATTGCTGTAAATCAAGTGTATATGCAATTTTTTCTTCTTTTTGTTTACTATTTTATACAACTTGGTATAACTAAAAACATGAACATTTGTCCAAACAAAACGATAATTTTTCTTTTGTGAGGCTTAAAAATTAGTATTAAAGTACTAGAGATGAAATGTAGTATTAAATACCTATTTTTGAAGCATAATTTATATTGAATATTAGTTAAAAGTATGATTATCAGGTACAAAAGGTACTCAACGGTGTTTTTCGATTATTTACAAGTTGTAAGAGAAAGTCGTGTCTATTTTAAGAAGGGCAAGTACAGTATTTCATGGAGTCAAATCATCAATATTGTGCTGTTTTTTCTCTGTTTCAGTTCTTGTGGTAAATCGAATGCACAGGGTACTCCTGTTGAAAACCCTCAATCACAAAACATTCAGAAGCATGTGTCAAGTACACATTCTGAGAATGTGAAGTGGGTCATTTTTAAATGATTAGGGTGATTGGAAATGATTTTTTGGATAGGTTTTTAATCGACCTAACCAGGAATCAGTATCCATTTTAAATACGATACAGTGATTTCGAGATAACCGTTAGGTTAGTTTTTTTCAATCTAAGCCCCCTGATCAGGGGCTTTTTTTACTCCTACACCGACAAGAAAGAATGAGAGCGAGAATGAGGAAATAAAGTCCGCTCTCGTCCCCGTAGCAGAGTTTTTCGTTGCACTCTAGACACGCTAAGGGGCAGGCCCTTAATCAAAAAACACTTTGTGGCATCCGCTCTCGCTCTCGTTCTCATTTTCGTTCACATTCTCATTCTTCGCTCTCCTTAGCTTTAGCGTAGGAGATCTTTTCCGAGCATTCAGGACTCATTCTCATTATAGCAAATGAAACAAAGAAATTACAACACTAACTTTCAGATTGTGATTTAGTTAAGCAAACAAAATAAAGTCCGCTCTCATACTCATTCTCATTCTTCGCTCTCCTTAGCTTTAGCGTAGGAGATCTCTCCCGAGCATTCGGGACTCATTCTCATTATAGCAAATGAAACAAAGAAATTACAACACTAACTTCCAGATTGTGATTTAGTTAAGCAAACGAAAAAAAGTCCGTTCTCATTCTCGTTCTCGCTCTCATTCTTCGCTCTCATTCTCATTTTGGCCACCAGCCAATAACCTCGTAATTGTGATATGCTTTGGGCTTTTTAACCCTTTCTTCAGCTATCTTTTGATTCATTTCCTCTTTGGCCTTTTCAACTGAAGTTGATTTGTGAACGCCTTTTATTTTACAATCACAATCAGTCACAAATTTGTTGTACTTGTAATAGATCACTGCTTCCCCCGGAGCAACGGTATAGTAAGTTGGTTGATTACCGTATTTGGCGATGCAACTGTCTTGTTGTTTTTTGCATTCATCCGCACTTTTTAAAGTAAATTCCTGGATCTCATAATTGTTGCATTTGCCATCACAGCCCGGTATAGGTTTTAGCATTACAAAAAGATAAGTACCTGTTTGTGGTATTGCAAAGGAAGAAAAAACAAGCACGGAGAGGATCAAAAGTAATTTGTTCATAATCGTTTCAAAGGTTTGTAAGACAAATTTAAACCATTCAATTAAAATTCCAATACAAAATTGGGCTTAAAAAAAGGCCCCCCGAAATTCGGAGAGCCGTTTATTGAAAGGTTAAATGTTAATGAGTTCGATTTATTTCAAGAAGAGCAAATCGCGGTATTTAGGCAATTTCCAAACATCGTTGTCTATCAATTCTTCCAACTTGTCTGCACTTTCTCTGATTTTATCAAAGTAAGGTTTTACCTTGTCGCAATAAGCTTTGGCGCGTTTATCGGCATGGGTCATGTTATTGGCTTTTTTGCGTTCTTCTGTCATTTTGTAATTGTTTTCCCAAATCAGGTTGATGTGTTTGGAAATCTCTTTGGCCAATTCGTAAAGGTATTTGTTTTCAGCTTTTGTTTGACCAATTCTGCTTAAACCTTCAATGGTATCTATCAGTTTTTTCTGATATTCAACGGCTGATGGCACAACATAATTCTTAACCAATTCACCCAAGATTCTGCCCTCTATTTGAATTTTCAACAAGTAGTTTTCAAATTTGATCTCTGTTCTTGCTTCAAGTTCTTTTTTAGTGAAGATGTTGTTGTTAACGAACAGATCTTTGCTTGATTTAGAATTGTATGCATCCAAAGCATAAGGGGTAGTTTTGATGTTGTTCAAGCCTCTTTTTGCAGCTTCTTTTACCCATTCTTCACTGTATCCATTGCCTTCAAAAATGATCTTAGAAGAAGCTTTAACATAAGATTTGAGTACTTGCTCGATAGCTTGAATTTTACCTACTTTTTTCTTTATCAATGCATCGACTTCTTTTTTGAAAGCAGCCAATTGGTCGCCAACAATGGTATTCAATACAATGATCGCGTTTGCACAATGGTCGCTTGAACCTACAGCTCTGAACTCAAACTTATTGCCTGTAAATGCAAAAGGCGAAGTTCTGTTTCTGTCGGTATTGTCTCTCAAAATTTCAGGAATTCTGTAAACGTTGATGGTTTTTTCACTTACTCTGCCCGGTTTAGAGGTGGTTTTAGCACTTTGGAACTGGTTGAGCACTTCTGAAAGCGTACTGCCTATGAACACAGACATAATGGCCGGAGGTGCCTCATTGGCGCCCAAGCGGTGATCGTTGGCAGCTGTTGCGATACTTGCTCTTAAAAGGTCGGCATGATCGTGAACGGCTTTGATTGTATTGATAAAGAAGGTAAGGAATTGAAGGTTGTCAATTGGGCTGTGTCCCGGAGACAATAAGTTGACACCGGTATCTGTGATGATCGACCAGTTGTTGTGTTTTCCTGAACCATTCACACCTTTAAATGGCTTTTCGTGCCACAATACTTTCAATTTGTGTCTGCCTGCAACATATTGCATCACATCCATCAACAAAGAGTTGTGGTCGATGGCCAAATCTGCTTCTTCAAACATCGGAGCGCATTCGTATTGACCGGGAGCAACTTCATTGTGTCTGGTTTTAAGTGGAATGCCCAACTTGAGTGATTCTTTTTCAAAATCAGTCATGTAGTTGTATACCCTTTCAGGAATGCTGCCAAAATAATGGTCTTCCAATTGTTGACCTTTGGCAGGCATGTTACCTACCAAGGTTCTACCGGCGAATACCAAGTCGGGGCGTTGGTGGTACAATTCTTCATCTACTAAGAAATACTCTTGTTCGATACCCAATGAAACTTTTGCGTTCTTTACATTGGAATCGAAGTATTGACAAACTTCAATGGTGTTTTGAACCAGGAAATTGGTAGATTTGATCAATGGAGCTTTGTAATCCAGTGCTTCGCCTGTGTATGCAACAAAAATAGTTGGAATGCAAAGTGTTTTGCCACTTGCTTTTTCCATGATAAAAGCAGGAGATGATGGATCCCAGGCACTGTAGCCTCTGGCTTCAAAAGTATTTCTGATACCGCCATTTGGAAAACTTGATGCATCAGGTTCTTGTTGTACCAAAGCTTTACCGTTGAAAATTTCAATACCGGTATCTATTCCGGTTGGTTCAAAAAATGCATCGTGTTTTTCTGCAGTAGAACCGCGCAATGGTTGAAACCAGTGCGTGTAGTGTGTAGCGCCTTTTTCTATGGCCCAGTTTTTCATGCCTTCAGCAATCTGATCGGCCATTTTTCTGTCCATTGGTTTGCCGGTTTGACGAGATTCGTGTACGGCTTTAATGGCTTCTTTACTGACATACTCGGCCATTGCTTTTGGTCCGAATACACTTTTTCCGAAATATTCTGAGATTTGTTTCATGGGTGTTTTGGTGGTGGTTTTATCTGATGTTTTTGATTTGCCTGCTGTGCTCATGGCGATTAAAATTTAGATGGCGCAAAAGTAAGCCAATGAGTTGAATGGATTTCAACAAGATGTTATTAAATGAATTAAAAACGATTAAATATGTCGAAAAAAACAATTAATTTCGACACATAATATGATAAATAGTCAATTACCCTTCAATCGACTAAAAATATTATCGGAAAGAACACCTTCGAATTCACCCTTGGTTCAGAATGCCGCAGCAACCTGTTTGAATGCTCTGCACTACCTTAAAGGCTACAGGGACGCCATGCCTAAAATGGAAGGTATTCTCAGATTGTTGAGATTGACAGAAGCCAGGATTTCTTTTGAAATGGATGGTTTGCCTGTTTCATTGCTGCGTTTGATGGAAGCAGATGCTTCTGAAAATCATTTGGACGACGAACTATGTGCAGCTATTATCCGATCAGCACATCAATTCTCTAATAAAAAAGCAATCAATCTGGTTGATCTGAACCCTGATGGTCCGGGCAAAAAGAGCAATCAATTGTATAGAGAGAAGAAGGAAATTACAGTCAAAAGCTATTTCACTAATCTCACTTTGTATACAGCACCTTCCGGATCGCAACTCTTGCGCAAATTGAGAAGAGATCTGGATGAAGTGCTATATGCCGAACCGGAGGATTTGCAAAGTATCAGTAGCATTCATTATCAGCTCCGGGCAGTTTCTCCATTTCCTCAGCTCAACGGTCACTCAGCCAGAAACAGCACCACTTTATTGCTTCAAAATCTTGGATTCTCAGATGGATTCATCTTGTTCTGCGATGCATTAGCTGATGAAAAGGAAAATTATCAGAATTTGATGCGCAATATGATGCAAGCAGAAGCTTTAACAGATTGGCACTTGTTCATTTTCGATCGAATGGAAAAGGCGACTTCTAAATTGGTGGGTTTACTTAAGAAAGTGAAAGAACAGAGTAAACGCAGCGAAGAACTCATCAACAAATACACAGATTTTAATATGCCAAACGGCATCAATGCCATATTGTATGAACATGTTTACATCAAACCCATCGACATCATCAGCGCTCTGGGATGCCATCGTCAAACTGCTTATGGTTATTTGTCACATTTGATAAAAATGGGATTGCTGACAGAGAAACGATCAGGTCGGGAGAAACTCTATTTTCATAAGGATTTATTCGATCTGTTGTCGAATTGACATTTAGATTCAAATAAATTGTATTTACTTTGCCGACTATGAAAGAAATGAAGCGCATATTGAAACTGTTGTTGCCATACAAGGGTTTGGCTGCTCTCAATATGTTCTTTAATCTGATTCAAATTGTTGCCGGATTATTTTCTTTGGCTTTGGTCATGCCTTTGCTCGATTTCATGTTCAACAACAACAGAGATGCTTTGAGTTTGAAAAAGGGAGGCAATGATTTTAATGCCCTTTACAATCAGTTCATTACCTGGATGACAGATTTTGTAGACAATGACAAACAATCGGCTTTATTTTGGATCTGTATCAGTTTGTTGATCGCTACCATCATTAAAAACATTGCGCGATACATGGCTTTATATTATCTGGTCATTTTGCGCAATAAGGTGATTCAAAATATCAGGAGAAGCATTTACAACAAAGTACTTGAATTGCCTGTTTCATATTTTAGCAATGAACGCAAAGGTGATATCATCTCCAGAGTAAGCAATGATGTAAGAGAAGTTGAATGGAGTTTGATGGCTTCTCTGGAAGCAATTTTCAAAGAACCGGCAACGATTGTCATTTTCTTAAGCACTTTGATATTCATGAGCCCAAAGCTCACCTTATACGTCATCATCTTGTTGCCTCTGGCTGCGGGGTCTATAGCATTGTTGGGCAAATCGGTAAGGCGCAAATCCAAAAGAAATCAAGAGGAGCAAGGAGCTGTGCTTACTTTTCTTGAAGAATCATTGGGTGGCATGCGCATCATTAAAGCCTTTGTGGTTGAGAATGTATTCAGACGCAAATTTGAGCAATTAAACGAATCATCTACACATGCCAATATCAAAGTCAATCACCGCGGTGATTTGGCCTCTCCTATGTCAGAAACGTTGGGTATTGGTGTGGCTTGTGTCTTATTGTGGTTTGGTGGTAATTTGGTGTTCGATGGAGAAATTCCAAGTTCAGCGTTCTTAGCCTATTTCGCCATATTCAGTCAGGTAATTCCGCCATTCAAACAATTGTCCCAAGCCTTTCCTATGGTTCAAAGGGGTGCAGCCGGAATGGACAGGTATGAGGAAATTTTAAATGCAGATATAAAAATATATGAACAGCCGGGTGCTGTTGATATCAAGGAATTGAAAACAGGCATCAGTTATAAGGATATAGAGTTTTCATACAATGGCAAAGACAAAGTATTGAACAAG
>DASWYG010000437.1:0-6833 GCA_036405075.1 Bacteroidia bacterium
CCTATGATCTGACACATCCAATTGTCAAATCCATTTTAAGACAACGCTATGGCAATCAGATTCCTAAAGATGAAAAAATGATTTCACCGGGATCAATGTTTGATGCACCTGAATTGAACAAAGTTAAAAGCAATTAAAGCAGTTTGAGCGCTTGTTTGATCATCTCTTCGATGGTCATATTAGGGTTGTGCTCAAAAATTTTGGTAATGACCTTCTCTGAAGGTGCTCTTTGAAATCCAAGTGCCTGCAATGCCATCAATGCCTCGTCATACACTTTTCCTTTTCTGCCACCGCTGATGTCGTTGAATTCAACATCGCTCAATCTCGAAACTTTATCTTGCAGCTCAATGATCAATCTTTGTGCGGTTTTTGGACCTACTCCTTTTACGGATTTAAGTAAAGAGATATTGCCGTTTTGTATGGCACTTATAATAGAACCTATGGATTGACCACTAAGGATCATTCGTGCTGTATTGGTCCCAACTCCATTCACAGTGATCAGTAAACGGAACATTTCTCTTTCGGCATTATCAAAAAAACCGAAAAGTGTATGTCCGTCTTCTTTTATTGAAAGATGAATTAATATCCTGAGTTGCTTTAAAGATTTAATTTGTTCGAAAGTATTAATGGAAATGAGGATGTGGTAACCAATGCCATTGCAATTGACCACTACAAATGCTGGATTGATTTGTTCAACCTGGCCTTCGATAAATTCGTACATATTTAAACGTTTGAAATTGTTTCAGACTCATTAACAGTCACTACCCAGTTGAATTTGTCGGGTATAACCAAAGTTCTGATGGCACTTAATGAATTCATTAATTCGGTACTTACCAAATCATTGGTATGATTCACTTCATAGTTTTTACCCAAATAGTTGAACAATTGAATGTTGGTGACAGTAGCAGCGGTTCCGGTAACAAACATCTCTTTTACTTTACCTTCACCATGCCATTTCACTAAATCGTCTACACTCACTTTGGTTTCAATTACATTTCTACCCGAAGACCTTAACAATTGTATAATCGAATCACGGGTAATACCAGCCAATAAACTGTCATTTAACTCAGGTGTATAAACAGCATCATCGGTTATAACAAAAACATTGCTTGTGCCTGTTTCTTCCAAATATTTATGGTGCTCACCATCTGTCCAAAGGACTTGATCAAATCCATCTTTTTGAGCCAAACGGGTAGGGTACATGGATGCGGCATAATTTCCGGCACATTTAGCTGCACCAACACCGCCTTTACTGGCACGGGTATAATGTTCTTCAATTCTGACTTTAAGCGGATGGCTGTAATATGAACTTACAGGGCAGGCATATATCATGAAGCTATAATTATCGCTTGGTTTAACACCTAGATAATCATCTGTAGCAAACATAAACGGACGCAGGTACAATGAGCTGCCGGGTTGAGAAGGAATCCAATCCTTGTCTAAACTCACCAGTTTTTTGAGTGCGGTCATAAAGATTTCTTCAGGCAATGTGGGCATACACATTCTTTCTGCCGAGTGATTCAAACGTTTGAGGTTGTCGAGTGGACGAAAAAGTGTAACCACTCCATCGCTGTTTTTGAAAGCTTTCATCCCCTCGAAAATGGCCTGTCCGTAGTGAAGAGCGGACAGTGTTGGACTCATCGTTATCTTGCCGAATGGTTCAATTCTAAGATTTTTCCATTCATTGTTTACATAATCGCATGAAAACATGTGGTCTGTAAATACTCTACCAAATACGATGTGGTTGGGATCAAAAGAAGAAATTTTTGAATGTTCAACCAGATTTGTATTAATTTTGAGGCTCATTTGGATGCAAATTAAATCATTTATATGAATCAAAACCTAATTATTTCTGAAAATAATCCTGAACTCATCAACTTGCTGATGGGTGAGGAAATTTACTTTGTCAATGAGCCCAAATGGTATGAGGAGATCAGAAGTGAAGGCGGAAATAAGTATAGATTTTTAAACATTGTGTCTCACGCAGGCCAAGATATTATACCTCCCGACCAAAAAGATTTTTTCTTTAGAATGATCAATGCCATTCAAACCGATCGCATCAGCATGGATGCAGATGGTTTCTGTGTGGTGAATGTAAACGATTACAGAGGGTTGAAATGGAAGAATCTCGAACACGTTTTCAGTCCTAAATACTGTATTTTTTGGGGGGTAGATCCGCATAGCTTTGATGTAAATGTTAAACTCAACGGAGGTGCCATAATAAACGACTGCAAGATCATTTATGTTAACAGTATGGACATCATCTTTAGCAATGATGCCCTTAAAAGACAATTATGGAATTTCGTGCAAAGAATGTTTGGAATAGTGAAAAAATAAAATGTCAATAAAAAAAATAGTTTTTGCATCTACAAATGCCCATAAACTCAATGAAATAAAGGCAATGTTGCCGAATGACCTTGAATTGCTCTCCCCGAAAGATGTAGGATTCGATTCTGAAGTTGAGGAGACCGGTAAAACGTTTGAAGACAATGCTGAACTTAAAGCTGAAGCCATTTTCAATGCTTGTGGTGTTGTTACTTTTGCTGATGACAGTGGATTGGAAGTTAAAGCCTTAAAAGGTCAACCCGGAGTTAAAAGTGCCAGATTCGCAGGAGAACCTGTTAATCATACCAATAACATCAATTTGTTACTCGACAAGCTGAAAGGCAAATCAAATCGTGAGGCAAGATTTGTTACCGTTATTTGCCTTAAAACAGCTGATAAGACATTGTTTTTCGAAGGAGAAGTCAAAGGAAAGATCACAGAAGATATTCAGGGCAGCAACGGTTTTGGTTATGATCCGGTTTTTATTCCTGAAGGTCATGACCGTACATTCGCCATGATGAGTGCAGAAGAAAAAAATGAGATCAGTCACAGAAAAATGGCCATGAACAAACTCATGGAATTCTTGCCCTACATTTGATGCAATTGCCTGAAGAGATTTTATTAGGAGATTACAATTACGATTTACCTGATGATAGGATAGCGCAACAAGCTGCAGAACCTCGTGATGCATCAAAATTGCTGGTATACAAAAGTGGGCACATCACTGATGCTCATTTCAGAGACTTAGATCATTATCTACCAACCGATTCCATTTTGTTTTTTAACAACGCGAGGGTTATACCTGCAAGAATTTTCACACAAAATTCGAATGGTGCTCGTATAGAGGTTTTTTTACTTCAACCTTTCGAACGCGATTATGCATCAGCTCTTAATGCAACTCAACATACTGAGTGGACTTGTTTGGTTGGGAACAGTAAAAAATGGAGAGAAGGCGAGGTGCTTCATTTCGAAATTGAGGGCAATAAAGTCAGCATCGCTAGAAACTCAGCCAATGTTGTAAGGTTTGAATGGACAAGTGAACAACCTTTTTCTGCAATTTTGGAGGCAGTGGGTAAGTTGCCGTTGCCGCCTTATATTCATCACGAAGCAGATGACCATGATATGGAACGTTATCAGACCGTTTATTCAAAAGTGAGTGGTTCGGTAGCTGCACCAACTGCAGGTTTGCATTTTACACCTGAGGTTTTGGAGCGCTTGAAAAATAAGGGCATTCAAATGAATGAGGTCACTTTGCATGTCAGTGCCGGTACATTTCTGCCTGTGAAAACTGAAAATGCTTTGGAGCACGATATGCACGAAGAAGTATTTGAAGTAAATGAAGAATTGTTGGAGAAATTGAAACAAAATGGAAAGTTTACAGCTGTTGGAACTACTGCTTGCAGGGTTTTAGAGAGTTTACACGAGTTGGCTTGCAATTTGAAGACCGGGTCTGATCTGCCTTGTAGGATCAAGCAGTTCGATTATAAAAACAGGGACTTTCAATTGAACAGAAAGGAGGTTTCTGAAATAATCATGAAGTATATGAATGATAAGGGAATAAAGCAATTGAGTGGTTCAACCAAGATCATGATTGTTCCTGGTTATAAGTTTAAGATGGTAGATGCTTTGATCACCAATTTTCATCAACCAAAGTCAACATTGCTTTTATTGGTCTCTGCTTTTATCGGAAAAAACAGGGACTTCGTCTATCAGCATGCATTGAGCTCAGAATACCGTTTCCTTAGCTACGGAGACAGTTCCCTGCTGATGCCTTAAAAGAATTTTTTATAACGGAAAAATCAATTAAATTTGCCAACTTATAACAAAATTGGCACGTTATTCGTTTTAAGGTTTTAAAATCAATTTCTGTAGTAAAAAAAATGAAAACAAAACTTTTCTTTCTCGCAATACTTTTTAGCCTGTTTACCGGCGTGAATGCTCAAAAATTCGGATATGTAGATACCGATTACATTTTGGGTCAAATGACAGAGTACAAAGCTGCTCAGAAGCAATTGAACGAATTGTCTCAAAAATGGGAAGCTGATTTACAGATCATGAGAGATGAGGTCGATAAAATGTATAAGGATTACAAAGCAGAAGAAATTTTGTTGAGTCCAAGTCAGAAAAAAGAGAGAGAAGATGCGATCGTTGCGAAAGAAGATGCCATGAAACAATTTGAACAAGAAAAGTTTGGTGTCAATGGCGAATTGTTTAAAAAACGTCAGGAATTGATTAAACCCATACAAGACAAAGTATTTGCGGCCATTCAAAGAGTAGCCAAAAACAATGGTTTGGATTTTATATTTGATAAATCAGCCAATATGAACATTTTGTTTAGCAATCCCAAGTTTGATAGAAGTGATGATGTCTTAGACGAATTAGGCGTCACTCAAACAGAAAAATAAATTTAAAATACAATAAAATCATAATGAAAAATATCACATTATCACTGGCGGTTATACTGTACGGTTTTATCTCTTCAAGTAATGTTAATGCACAATCAGTGGCTCACATGAACTACCAGAACATCATTCAAATGATGCCGGAATACAAATCCGCTTCAGAGGAATATGATTTATATAGGGCGGCTCAAGAGGATCAGTTAAAAGAAATTGAAACTGAAGCAATGGGTTTGCAAAAGAAAATTGAACTGGAGCAAGCTAAAACTCAACCGGTAGCTTCAAAAATTAAATTTTGGACCACCAAACTTCAAGAAATGCAAATGACCTATCAGGAAATGCAACAAAGCATTCAAGACAGTTTGACCAACAAAATGAACGAATTGGTTGAACCTTTGAAAAAAAGAATTGAAGCGGTAGTTGCTGAAATTGCAAAAGAAAAAGGTTATACCCATGTAATAGATGTAAGCGTAGTTTACATGTTATACGCTGATCCTGCTTATGATATCACTGAGTTGGTAAAAGCCAAACTTGGTATCAAAGACAAGCCAAATGCAAATCCTGGCAGCAGATCACCAATGAAACAACCTGGAATGGGAAGCCAAAGATAAGATTTGTCTACTCAGAAATTCAAACCGAAAAAGTCATATCCGATCGGTGTTTTCGACTCGGGTATAGGTGGTTTGACAGTCGCAAAAGCAATCAGCGAGTTATTGCCTAACGAATCACTGATCTATTTTGGAGATACTGCGCACATGCCCTATGGAGAAAAATCTCCCCATGCTATAAAATCATACGCCGAAAAAATAGCCGATTTTCTCATTCACCAACCTTGTAAACTCATTGTCATTGCTTGTAATTCGGCTTCAGTAACAGCTTTCAAACAAGTTCAAAGCATTTTACCGGATAAACACTTTGTGATCAATGTGATTGATCCCGTTGTGAATTATCTGGTGAATGAAGACAAAGACAAAAAGATTGGATTGATAGGAACCAAGCGCACTGTCAGCAGTGCTGTATACAAAAAGAAATTTGAAAAAGCCGATCCCGGCATTAAACTCAAATCACTGGCAACGCCATTGTTGGCACCAATGATTGAAGAAGGTTTTTTTAACAATAAGATATCCAGAACCGTTGTTCATTCTTATCTCAGCAATCCTCATTTGGCCAATATTGAAAGTATTATCTTAGCTTGCACCCATTATCCATTGATAATTAATGAAATCAGTTCATTTTACAAGGGTAAGGTTAAAATCATCAATTCGGCAGAAATTGTGAGTCTGGCTGTTCGTGATTTTTTGCAAACAAGAGATCTGCTTAATGAGAATTCGGGTAAACCCAAACATGTGTTTTATGTTTCCGACTATACTTCATCTTTCGAAGAAACAGCCAAAATATTTTTTGGAGCAAGTATCAAATTGAAAGAAAAAAATCTGTGGAATGAATAGAGCAGATTTCAAAATTCCTTTTGACTGATGTGTTTTTCGTTGTTCCAAAGCTTTAACATTTAAGTTTCATTCAATACGACATTGCTTCTATCTTTCTTGCCGGCAGTAGGAAATAGTTTGTCAAACTAATTTAAATACTTTCTGGAAACTTTTGTAAATTCAAGGGTTTTATTGAATTCGGGTGACTTAGAAATAAAGTTCTAATACTAGGTATAAATTAAGCCCTCATAATTTGAGATTTCGTCTTCATTTGGTTAAATTTGCGCCACAAAATATTAACCATGGCATTCGATTTAGATATGATCAAAAGAGTGTACGCCAATATGCCGGAGCGCATAGAGGCTGCTCGAAAGCTTTTGCAAAAGCCCCTTACACTTTCTGAAAAAATCCTTTATTCGCATCTTAGCGAAGGAACGCCAACTCAGGTGTTTGAAAGAGGAAAAAGTTATGTGGATTTCGCTCCAGACAGAGTAGCGATGCAAGACGCCACTGCACAAATGGCGCTTTTGCAGTTCATGCAAGCTGGTCGACCTAAAGTCGCAGTGCCATCTACAGTTCACTGTGACCACTTGATCAATGCAAAGGTTGAAGCCAAACAGGATTTGGATTTTGCCAACAACGAAAGCAGAGAAGTTTATGATTTCCTCTCTTCGGTGAGTAA
>DASWYG010000438.1:0-2349 GCA_036405075.1 Bacteroidia bacterium
CCTGATAAACTCCCTATCACTAGTATGGGAAGCATGGGACTTATTGGTCAAAGAAAGGTGACTGATGGCAAAGAGTACTTCAAATTTGGCTACTTAAGCCAAAATTCTGCACCTGAATTGAAAAACAACTCCACTTTTCAACCCATTGAAGGTAGTTCAACAGAGCAAGAACATTTAGAATTCTAATAGCACTTGCCATTTAAAAAGTAGCCCACTTCAGGTGGGCTTTTTTTGTGGGCGAGGTTTTTTAAAAACCCCCGCACCCCTTAATTTCACTAAAGTGTGAGTTTATCAAATTGGCATTGTGTTGTGCTTTTTTAAGGTTACCATTTTTTTTAATTTCTTTTAATTTAAAAATAGATGAAAAATGTGTGCGTATTGTGCAGTCTTGGATTATCAAGATACCCTAACGCACGTTTTCCGCACAAACCTACACACCAAATTAACGATCCTTTCTAGAGGCTCAGTAAATATTGAGATTTTCCGCACAACTATGATTAAGAAAAGTAACAATTTATTTGATCATAACTTATAAAGAGTAGTGTTCTAAAGAGTTATAAGATTATTTTTGCAAAAAATGACAGAAAACAAATTAGAACTGAGTACTTGGCAATTAGACACAGCCAAGTTTTTTAGAGAAATGGAAATTGGTATGTCCCGCGATGAGATTGTTAATTGTCTTTATAAAGTTTTTGAGGAGTTACAATATATTGATGCAGAAACAGAGGTTGATCAAGAAACCAGAATGGGCTTTGTTTTATTGAATAAGCTCTTGTTTACAATTGTTCGGTCTGAAAATGAAACCGAATTAATATTATCGATAGAGAAGAAGTAATCTGAAATTTTAGGTCTCCGCATGTATTGTATTCTTAAGAAGAAAGCCAACTAAATAAATTTTGCGATTTGTCAATAAATATATTGACAATGTCAATTTATTGCATTATATTTGATGTATAATAATTTATTAAATGTCTAAAAAAATTCCATTAACAATCACAGCAAAAGAGATCAGTTTTATGAATGGTTTTTCAATTTCCACTGCCCGACGAGAAGTCAAACAAATTAAAGAGGAGCACAAAGAATCGGGCAAACCTGTACCTAAGAGAATTACAGTTGGTATGTATGCCAAATGGTCAGGAATAAGTATAGAGGAAATAACGAATTTTTTAAATAAGTAAATACTTCAAAATTATGAATCAAATTGTAAACTGGACGCTTTCACTATCGCAAGCCAAAGCAATCAGAGATTCTTTCAAGGCAGGCATCAATGCAATTCAGGATATGTTGGATGATCCTGACATGAAGGGTGCACCAGAGGAACTCATTGAGCCATTCAAAAAGGATCTGTTAAAATACAAGGAATGGAAAAAGTCACTTGTTTGTGCAATAAATTCTGCTAAATGATGACTGAGAACGAATATCAGAAAATTGTAAGAATAATGAAACTATTTACACCTGAAACAAGGGTTGAAATTGACTTCCTGTTAACCCGAAATAGCAGTTGTGAAATCAGGCTTCAAAACTTTGATTCAGTATTCTTTCGTTTACAAGGAATCATTTTAAATCACATCAACAAAATTAGTATAAATGAAACGCCCTAATCTGTTAGTCACTCATCATAATGGTTCACAGAACAGCATTCGGCCAAGAATCCTTATGCCTTCTTTACTTCTTAAAGCCTATTCTTGGATTTTTAAATACACCCCTACACCAAGAATTGTATATAATGTATATTTCAAAGCGGTTCTACCAGTAAGTACTGTTGTTAAAAAAGGTGACGTGTATCTTGATAAGTCATCCGGCAAGAGACTGATTGTGATTAGTTACTATGTGTTCAACAAAGGCAGGAGTATATCTGTACAGTTCTGCACACAATACTCTCTGATGGAGAAAGAAAAAAACTGTATCAAGTTGCCACTTTTCTTAAAATATTTGGGAAATGAGTATTCGTGATTGCATCATTCAAATTTTAAGTTGGGGGCTATTCACAATTTTAGTAACCTTACTTCCATCAACTTTGTTGTGTCTTACATGGTGTACAAATGATCCATTAGTAAAAATAATTCATATTGCATGCTCTCTGAGCATACTTTGTTCGATATGGTTTTACCTCATGATCCTTTGTCATCTTATTATTGATCTGTAAGCTAAATTTAATAAGTAATTCCTGATTTGATACAGGAATTACTTATTAAACTTAATTGATATTGACCAATAGATGAAATTACCAATATCATTGATTCTTTTTAACAATTGTTTCTTTTTCTTCTCTCGTTAACAGAATTTCTTCAACTTCAAGGAAAACAGTTTCGGTTCTTCCATGATTGTTTATTGGAACTGCAATATCAT
>DASWYG010000439.1:0-2973 GCA_036405075.1 Bacteroidia bacterium
AAAATAAAATAAATCAAAGTGCATACTATAACAATAAAACCTTTTAATCCAACCTTTGACATTACAGTACCACATAAGTCCAATAATATTAACGAATAATCATTGTTGTTATTGTTGCTTTTCGGAATTCTTTTTGCTGCTCCCATTATTTAGTTCGATGCAAATTAACTAAATTTAAATTTAAAAATCAATATTTTAATATATACTTAAATATCAATAAATTAGTTATTTTCCACTTTAATAGACTTTCAAATGCCCTTGCCCTCCCCAACGGTTTTATCAATTCCCGCTTAAGCTATACCACCTTCGCAATAAATCATTGTAACTACCAAGTTTCTCCATTTTTCTGAACCAGTAAAACCACCGCCTTTGGTTGCTTGTGAGAGTTTTAAATAGCAATGATCATGGTATTTGAAACAAAAGTATCACATCACAGGTAACATGAAATTTATTTTATTGCAAACAGTCTTATATTAAATTTAAGTGAATTTCAAATAGTATTATTGAATACTCATTCCATTAGTAAAAACATTAAATGACCACAGACTATTTAATTAAAGGATTAATCATTGGCTTCTCAGTTGCTGCCCCGGTTGGACCCATTGGCGTACTGACCATCAAACGCACTTTGACAGAAGGACGTACCTCCGGTTTTGTAACCGGCATGGGAGCTGCTTTGGCTGATACCGTTTATGGTGTTGTTGCAGGTTTTGGATTGGCTGCTGTATCCTCATTTATTTTGACACAAGAGTTTTGGATGAAGTTAGTCGGTGGATTGTTTTTGCTTTTTTTAGGTATAAAATCATTTGTCACCAAACCCGCGTCTAAAGCTGCAAATATTGACAGCAAAGGTCTTTTCAACAACTTCATTTCAACTTTTTTCTTAACCGTTACCAATCCATCGACCATATTTTCTTTCTTAGCCATATTTGCCGGATTGGGCTTGGGTACCACAAAGACTGACTATTCTTCATCCATGACACTCGTATTGGGTGTATTCATTGGTTCTGCCTTATGGTGGTTGATATTGAGTTCAACAGTCAGTTATTTTCAATCTAAAATTACACCCAATAGACTCATTTGGATCAATAGACTTTCAGGCTCAATCATCATTTCATTTGGACTTTTAGCTTTGTATTCTTGTATGACAATTCTGTAACAATCTTTGTGGTGAAATATCTCGGCAAATAAAGCGGATCAACTTCTTCAAGTCTACGAAAAGGAAGTCGTTTTGAAAATACAAATAATTTACTCTATCTTGCATCAACTCCAAACATTATGGGACATTACTTGTACCAAATTGCTTTTGTAACTTTAATTTTTGTAATAAATGGTTGTAAGCCTGATGATAACAATGTTAATCCTCATTCCCCTATTACATATACCTTTTCCTTAGACTCCGCTCGTGCCTACATCTGGGCAGATGCAGGCAGTTATTGGGTATACAAGCAATCTCAGACCGGTGATATAGACACTCAACGAGTAACTTCTGCTTCTACCTATTGGAGAACCAGAAAGGGCACTATGGATTATTCCAAACATATCACAGTGAATTATGAAAAATACGAAAGAACCTTGTATAGCGATTTTTTCAATTATAAAATATATGATAAAACTTTAAGTCCAACTCCAGATGGTACTAGTTTTAATGGACAGTATCGAGTTATTATTGAGCGAGTGATTGCAAGTGAGGGTATTAATGCCCCATTTTTTCACCCTTGTATTAAGAACCACTATTGTAAAAATAGCAGTGCCGAAACTAGATGTGCAAATGGAGATACTGTTGTTGTTGTTCAAGGCAAAGCCTATGAACATGTTGCTGTATTTGAAGTAGACGTAGATGAACAATGGGAGGAAAAGTTCAATTGTATTCGTCCAAAGGTTAAATACTATTGGGCTAAGGGTGTTGGTCTTATCCGAAAGGAAATGATCACCTGTGGGTATTCTTGGGACTTGGTTGACTACAAATTGTATTGATGAAATCTTTTTATTCATTAGTAACTGATACAAGTCATTGTTCTTTCTTTTTCCTTCTTAAAATCTAGTCGTATCATTGCTAAACGATGTCAGTTAAACATATCCTCTTGGTCAATTTATGGTTTGAGGGTACACATTAATCGATGTCAAATCTTAAAACAATTGAACAATGAATACTACAACTTACTACCTGCAAACTTTCTCTGAAGCCAGAACCAGATTTACCAACCTGCTGACCAATGTTACAGAATCAGATCTTTCAAAAAAAGTTGGAAATGCCAAGAACAGTGCCGGTTTTTTAATCCGACATATAGCAGATGTTGAAATGCTTTTTGCAAAAAATGTATTTGGCGAAACCGAATTAAAGGTACATGCTAAAACGGTTGCTACCGGATTCGATAGCGGTGAATGGACCAATTTACAAGAACTGTTAAACTATCAAAGTGAAGCTTTTGAAGCTTTGAAATCAATTGTACTTAAACAAACCGATGAAGATTGGCAGCAGATCATAAACACTAAAGAATTTGGATCAAAGACCAAAGCAGAAGCCATTGGTAGAATCATTTCTCACACAGCTTACCATGCAGGTCAGTTGGCTTTAATTTTAAAATACGGTGCTTGAAATTGATTTTATTTCTAATTTTGAAAATTAATTATGAAAAACACTATTCTGCTTTTATTCGCATTCTTACAGATGAATCTTTTTGCATCTGATTCAATTTCTTTAAATAATAGATTTGACATTATTGAGAGAAATGTTAAACAGATTGAAACTAATCAACTTAATTATAAAATAGAGAAAGACCTTTTAAAAGAAACTTATTCTAATAATTACGAAAGAATAAATTTAATAATAACAATTGTGCTTGCTTTGATAGCAATACTTGGCGCACTAGGTATAAAAGACATTAACAATATCCAAAAAAATTACAAGTTAGAATTAGAAAGGCTCAATAACTTAAGAGACGAATTTAATCAAAAATCAGTGAAAATTGA
>DASWYG010000440.1:0-6847 GCA_036405075.1 Bacteroidia bacterium
GGCCAAATTGAATTTAACCCCATCGTCTCCAAGTTTTTTAATCATTTTGGCAATACCGGCAGTTGAAACTGTAATACGGGATGGCGACATGCCCAATCCTTCGGGTTTGGTTATTTTTTCAATGCCCGCCAATACATTGGCATAGTTCAACATGGGTTCACCCATGCCCATAAACACAATGTTAGAAAGCGGCATGTTATAAGTGGTTCTGGCCAATTGGTCGATGAGCCAAACCTGATCATAAATTTCGGCAGCATCCAGATTCCTTTGACGTTTCAAAAATCCTGTGGCACAAAACGAACAGTTGAGGCTACAACCTACCTGACTACTCACACAAGCAGTCATTCTGGTGTCGGTAGGAATGAGCACACCTTCTACTATGGCATCATCGTGTAATTTGAACGCCATTTTGATGGTGCCATCACTGCTTTTTCTGGAAGTTAAAATGGAAACAGTTAATATGCTGTAGTTTTCATTCAGCCAAGCTCTGGTAGAGAGCGAAAGGTTGCTCATTTCATCGAAGCTTCTGGCACCTTTTTTCCATAGCCATTCATATACTTGTTTGGCTCTAAAGGCGGGATAGCCTGCCAAAGTAAATGCTTCAATGAGTGCGTCTTGAGTTAAGGAACGTATGTCTTTCTTGGAGGTGGTCAAAATCGTCTGCAAAGATAGGTATTTTGTGTGATATTTGGCTGGAAAACTGTGTCCAAATTGATGCATGTTTGTGCAGAAGAGCATGTATTGAAATGTCTATTGTCCTGATTATTAGATATAATTTTTCGTTTGTGTAAACTGTTTTAAACAAAAGTTCATAATCAAAAGTTTATTTTTGATGTCATTGGCATATTATTGTGACAATAAATTTTATAACCATGCCCATAAATCAAGATCACCACATCGACTTAGCAAAAGCAGCAGAAATGACCAAAAAATTTCGCGATTGCCAGCCTGTAGGAACCATTATTGCTCATGCTTTCAACAAGAGCATCATTCAAGAAATTATTGATCAACCATTGTGCGAAGGCATTAGAATTTACAATGCGATAGACGACTCAAATATTCGCACAGTAGTTATAACTGGTATAGATGGCAATGGCAATGATCTATACAACGGTGTATTGGCTGAATATGCTGAAAGATGTCCGCAAATTTGTGCTCCACACAACCCTTTGAATTGCTGATTCAGATGTGACCGAAATCATTCGCGACATATCAATCAATTCCATGTACCTGTCAGTATTGGCAGGTTTGGTGTTTTTCAAGAAATTGAATAAGCTCCAAAAGATTTTCTTTGGTTATGTGGTTTATCTGGTATTACTGGAATACATTAATCATTGGGCAATCCATGAATTGAGAAATAACATTTGGCTCATGGATTTGACCTTGAGCATTGATTTTCTTTTCTTCATAATGATATACAATCAATGGAGTAAATTCAGTAAATTGGAATTGAGGGGATATTCCATTGTTTTTGCCTATTTAATTTTGAGTTTGGTGATTAAATATCTGGTGTTCAATTCCTTTAAGGACATCAATTACATATTGCCGGTGATGATGATAACAGCTATTTTGATCAGTGGAAATGTTATCCTCAAAACTTTTGATAACAACAATACCGAATTTCATAAGTCTTTTGTTTTTTGGATTTCTTTCTCAAGATTATTTTATTACATGATGATATTGCCTTTTAATATATACCATTATATTGAATTGCAATTGGACAAAGAGGTTGCAGATACTTATTATGCTGCCGATCGTGTAATAAATTATATAGCGAATTTTGTTTTAAATGTACTTTACGCCTACAGTTTCACATGCCGAAAATAGCTGAATTCATCATCGTTCTGGTCGTTTCCTTCAGTGTTTGTTTGACACTGATGGCCTTGTTTTTCTTTATTTTGATCAATAAATACCGCCGAAATTTAGAAAAGAAACAAAAAGAAGCCATCAACAACCTCATCATTGGTCAAGACAATGAACGCCAGCGATTGGCCAGAGATCTTCACGATGAGATCGGTCCGCAATTGTCTAGTATCGTCATGATGATAGGTAGTATAAAAACAGATAATTCGGAGAATACTGAACTGGTTGCTGATATTCGAAATACCGTAAAAGCTTCACTCCAGGATGTCAGAAGAATTTCTCACGACTTAATGTCGCAGGCATTGGTGAAATACGGTTTGGTGGAAGGCGTCAATGAAATGGTTCAAAGGCGAAGAGACAGTCATTTGAAGATCAATTTTCAAACCAATTCTACCGGAATGGAATACAGCGATCACATCAAATCTCACCTGTTTAAAATTACTCAAGAATTGCTCTATAATACCGATAAGCACAGCAAAGCAACTGAAGTGTCAATCATTCTGACATTGAATCATACTTCTCAAAGTTTGGTTTATATTTACAAAGACAATGGTATAGGAAATCCGATGTTCAATGACGCAGAAGCCGGTATCGGACTAAAAAACATCAAAACTCGCGTAAGTTTGATGAATGGCACAATTGAAATTGATATGAAAAGCGGATTTACCGCAATAATAGAGCTTAATTATTGATTGAATGGATAGTAAAATAAAGTCACTCAGTGTATTGGTCGTTGATGATCACCCGGTATACAGGAAAGGGATAAAAAGGATATTGAACAACATTGAATTCATCTCAGAATGCGATGAGGCGGATAATGGCACTAAAGCCATTGAAGCATTGGAAAAAAAGCATTACGACATCGTGTTGTTGGATTTACAAATGCCGGTTATGGATGGAATTGAAACAGCTGGTGTCATTTTGAAGCGGTTTTCGCGTTCAAAGATCATCGTTTTGACCATGTCTGATTCTAAAAGGCAAATGGTGGAACTCTTGGATATGGGTGTCACCGGATATGTGCTCAAAAGTACCGATGAGTTGGAATTGACCGATGCCATTTTCAGAGTTTCAGAAGGGGGACAATATTTGTCAAAAGAAGTTGATGACGCCTGGACTCAGTTTTTGGGGAACAAATCAAAGTTTGAACTCAACTTTCAAAAATCTGAAAGAATAGAACTCAGTGAAAGGGAAAAAGAAATCATCAGAATGATTTGTAAACAATTGAGTACCCAGGAAATAGCTGATAAATTGTCAATTTCTACCAATACGGTTAAAACACACAGAAACCACATCATGAAAAAGCTGGATACCGACAATGTGGTGGGCATTGCCATCTATGCTGTTAGGGCCGGAATCTTCGTCCCATAGCGGTTCTTCAGAAATGTGATTAATTTGTTTTTTTTAAATCCGTGACATTGTGTAGTTTTGCGCTTTAATGAGTTCAACACAAGCAGTCCTGTTATTAAAAGACGGGACCTACTTTACAGGCAAAGCTGTAGGAAAAATCGGAACCACTACAGGCGAAATTTGTTTTAACACCGGAATGACCGGTTATCAAGAAGTTTTCACTGATCCCTCGTATTTTGGCCAGATTTTGGTCGAAACCAATGTACACATTGGCAATTACGGTGTCAGCAACAACGATGTTGAATCTGAAAACATTAAGATAGCAGGTTTGGTTTGCAGCACATTTGCTCATCATCATTCCAGAAAAATGGCTGTCAATACCATCGATGATTATTTCATCAACAACCAGGTGGTAGGTATTCAAAACATTGATACCCGTCAAGTGGTAAGGCACGTAAGAGACAAAGGTGCCATGAATGCCATCATCAGTTCAGAGATCACAGACATCAATCAATTGAAACAGATGTTGAATGATGTTCCGGATATGGCAGGATTGGAGCTCTCTAGTCAGGTAAGTACAGATAAATTTTATTCCGTAGGTTCGGATCAGGCAAAATTCAAAGTTGCTGTTCTCGACTATGGTGTTAAAAAGAACATCGTCAGATGTCTCAATGAAAGAGATGCATTTTGCGGTGTCTTCAATGCACATACCTCAGCTAAAGAAGTGATGGACTTTAAACCAGATGGTATTTTGGTTTCTAATGGCCCCGGTGATCCCTCTGCAATGGATTATGCAGTAGATACTGTAAAAGAACTAATGGGTATGAACATACCGATGTTTGGTATCTGCTTAGGCAATCAATTGATCGGAAGAGCTTATGGATTAGACACATTTAAAATGCACAATGGTCACAGAGGATTGAACCATCCGGTTAAAAATTTGGTAACCGGTCATTGTGAAATCACCTCTCAAAATCACGGATTTGCTCTAATCGAGAAAGCTCATGATGACATTGAAGTGACCCACATTAACCTCAACGATAACACAATTGAAGGTATAAGAGTAAAAGGAAAACCGGTGTTCAGTGTACAATATCACCCTGAATCTTCCCCGGGTCCTCACGATTCTCGATACTTGTTCGACGATTTTATGACCTTAATTGCCAATCACAAAAAATAAACTCTTTTAAATAAAACACAATTTAAACCAAAACACCCATTAGAACATGTCATTAATTGCAGATGTAAAAGCCAGACAAGTCCTCGATTCGAGAGGTAATCCAACAGTAGAAGTAGATGTAATAACCGAAAACGGTTGTCTAGGAAGAGCAGCAGTGCCAAGTGGAGCCAGTACAGGTATTCACGAAGCTGTTGAACTAAGAGATGGCGACAAATCCAAATACCTTGGAAAAGGCGTTTTGAAAGCTGTAAGTAATGTCAATGACATCATTGCAAATGAACTTTTAGGTGCTTATGTGTTCGAACAAAATATCATCGACAAAGCCATGATCGATTTGGATGGTACTGCCAATAAATCCAATTTAGGGGCTAATGCCATGCTCGCTGTTTCATTGGCTGTAGCAAAAGCTGCTGCTCAAGAAAGTAATCAGAGCTTATACAGGTATTTAGGTGGTGTCAATGCCAATACATTGCCTTTGCCAATGATGAACATCTTGAATGGTGGAGCACATGCCGATAACGCTATTGATTTTCAGGAATTTATGGTGATGCCTGTAAAAGCTGATTCATTCAGTGATTCTTTGAGAATGGGCGTTGAGATCTTCCACAATTTAAAATCAGTTTTAAAAAGCAAAGGATATTCAACCAATGTGGGTGATGAAGGTGGATTCGCTCCAGACATCAGATCCAATGAAGAAGCCATTGAAACCGTGTTGATCGCTATTGAAAAAGCAGGTTACAAACCCGGTGTAGATGTATTCATTGCAATGGATGCTGCTGCCAGTGAGTTCTATGATGCTGAAAAAGGACTTTATATTTTCAAGAAATCAGACAAACGCGAAATGAGTAGCGATGAAATGGTGGCTTATTGGAAAACATGGACTGATAAATACCCAATTGTTTCAATTGAAGATGGTTGTGCTGAAGACGATTGGGCAGGTTGGAAGAAATTAACCGAAACCATTGGCTCTAAAGTACAATTGGTGGGTGATGATTTATTTGTAACCAATGTCAACAGATTACAAAAAGGCATTTCTGAAAATATTGCCAACAGTATTTTGATCAAAGTGAATCAGATAGGTACTTTAACTGAAACCATTGATTCGATCAATTTGGCTACCAGAAACAGTTACACCAATGTGATCAGTCACAGAAGTGGTGAAACTGAAGACAATACCATCGCTGATATAGCAGTAGCAATGAACAGTGGTCAAATTAAGACGGGCAGTGCAAGCAGAAGCGACAGAATGGCCAAATACAATCAGTTGCTGAGAATAGAAGAGGAGTTGGGTTCTAACGCTGTTTTTGGCGGAAACTCTTTCAAATACGGTAAATAAGATTCAATTTAATACGATAATAAAAAGGCCCGCTGAGCGGGCCTTTTCTATGATGCAACTTTAGCAGATAAGGGTATTTTCTGCAGTTAGTTCTTAATTGAAAGAAGAAAATGCCGGACTACAAGAGTCCGGCAAATCCAGCAGTGTCAACTATAGTAAAAGTTTCGCTATAGGAACAGTTAAAGCTTTTTCCATAGCTGTAAATTTACCAAGTGTCTCATAGCTTTTTTTTGTGTGCTTCGTTTCTTAGTTTTTAGAAACTTTCTTATCCAATTCGGGTGCAATTAATTATAAATTAAGCAACTGAACACAAATTTGAGTTGCAAAATCACCCTTTTGGGTGATGCATTTCACCCAAAAGGGTGAAATAAATGGACTTTTGACAGTACAATATCTAAGAAACAACACCTATAAAAATAAAATGCTTGAAAATCAATTAAATATACCTTGATCATTAAATTAAGTTTCAGAAAGTATTGAAAGTACGAAAATAGAGTTTAAGTTTGTACCATGAATTTGAATGAAGCAAAAGGGAAGTTTTTGGAAGCCTGGGGAACCTTAGGTTCACAATGGGGCATCAACAGGACCATGTCTCAGATTCATGCATTGTTGATGATTTCACCCAATGCTTTATCTACCGAGGAAGTAATGGAAGAACTGAACATCAGTAGAGGAAATGCCAATATGAACATCAGAGCTTTGATGGATTGGGGTTTGGTGAGTAAAGAATTGAAGTCAGGTGATAGAAAGGAATATTTCAAAGCAGGTAAAGACATGTGGGAAATTGCCAGAAAGATCACCTATGAACGTCGCAAACGTGAGATCGATCCGGTCATTCAGGTTTTAGCGGGTTTGAAAAAAGAAAAGATTGAAGGTGAGGATTCGGCCGCAGTGGAATCATTTGTTGATTCAGTGAAAAATATTCATGATTTTACCTTAAGCACCAATGATCTGGTTGAGAAATTCATCAAATCAGATGAACATTGGTTTTATAAAACTTTATTAAAGCTAGTCAAATAGCTTTTTTTTGCACATTATGTTTCAGTAAATATTGAAAGTATAGAAACAAAAAGATGAACTACAACTTAATATCATACGGCATTTATCTGAGCATTTCCTAT
>DASWYG010000441.1:0-1877 GCA_036405075.1 Bacteroidia bacterium
CATAGGATGACAAAGGTTTTAACTCCCCTATTTTTACACCTATTTTGTCATAACATTTATAAACCAACTCACTGCAATAGATCGCCTCATCGTCCCAATTGAAAAAAGGATCATAAGGTTTACCCAATTGCTCATTCAAATAATGTTTCATTACAGCCAAATTTGTCGAATTGAGTATACTATCTGATTGCTGATGCCTCTTGATGACGTACTTTTGACTGTCCCCTTCTTCAATAAACTGTTGCAAAGGAATCATTCTAACAGGTTGAGTTGCCTCATACACCATCCATTCATCATTCACCCGAATGATTATACCTATGTGAGTATACTTCGATTTCGTTGCCAATTGTATTGCCCGTCCCTGACCTTTAATATTGGTTTGAAAAATCAGATCCCCATTCTTTAAAGAATCGGAACTTGCAGTTTTTACTACAACTTTTTTATTTACTTTTTTCTTCAATTCTGCATTGAGTGCAATGATGCTGAGCACCACAACAAAACAAGCCGACAATGAAACAATGTGTTTTGTGCGCATAAACAGTGAACGTCAATAATCGACGTTTTATGTTGTTCGATTCTAAAATTTCGATGAACGCAACTAAATTGGTCTATAAACTGTGCAGGATTGGCATGGCAACGGCACATTTCCCTGAGTCCAATTATCGATCAATTTATCTCTGTTTTTAGAAATTTCTGCCCATTCGTCATCAACTGTTCCTAATTTCAAGGAGCTGTCTCCCGGCATTTCAGAAATGACACAACCATCTGCCCATATACCTCCATCTGCCGCAAATCTCGTTTTCAACAAATATGCGCAAGGCTTTTTTTGATCTAGATTCTCTGAAGGGTAATAGTCTATCATTGCATTTTTCTTGAATGAACTGTTGCTAAAGTACTCAACGGATTTAGAGTAATAAACGAAAGGATAATTGTTTGGATTGAACCATTTTGCGACTAAAACCTCATCCCAGACCTCATCCTTCTTTAGTTTAAAATGCAAATGAATACCAGTGCATTTATTTTGTTCGTTCAGCATTTGAATGAATCTGGTGATATTGGTTTTCACCTTTTCAAATCGATCAACCTGATAAAGTGATTTGTAATTTTCAGCATTTAGCCCACCGACAGAAAAATATATTTGCGACAATTTACCCTCTTTGTCAAGATCAATCAAATCCAATAAGTTTGAAGTAGCTTCTTCATCTAAAGCAATGGCATTGGTAAACATGGTAGCTCTGCTAATGCCTTTATGCTCAATGACACCAAGCATTGCTGAATGCCAATGTGGATGCAACAAAGTATCTCCGGTAGTGGGCGTAAAGCTCACCAATTCACCTTTGAAGGCATTTAACTTCAGCTTGATCTTGTTCAAAATGGATTCATCCATGTGCATGAATTTTTTATCTGTTTTGAGCATATCAGGATAAGGGCAAAAAACACAACGTGCATTGCAAATGTTGCTGAGTTCAAATTCTATGAATCGATTGCCATTGGTTCTCACGATGATGAAATCCAGGTAACGAAGTAAATGAATTGAGACATTACCTTTGGTATAAGATTTTGTTAAAAATGATTTGAATCGATTGCAGAAATTGGAAATGCGCATTTGAATCCCATTCGGCATTTTTTTTAAAGTCAATTCGGTCAATATTTTTATTTTCTTTCTCAAGGCTCGAAGACACCAGTATTTGCTTAACAGCGCCCAAAGATACGAATTTGGATATTAACTGGAATTGATATAAATTTCACCCTTTAACAAAAGACAACTTTAGAACGATATGGCAAGTAAGCAGACAAGCGGAGACCACTTCAATGGCAACGGCAGTAATACGGCGGTTTACATCACTCAATCAAACAATTCAAAGCAGGCACAGGAT
>DASWYG010000442.1:0-3344 GCA_036405075.1 Bacteroidia bacterium
GATAAAACCCTTTTATGAATTTTTTTCAATTTCCTTAAAACCAAACCAACAGTTTGTTCGTATATCACAACATGAACATCTATTTACACAAAGAGAAAGAAAGGTTGGCATCAATGCGAAAATTACTAAAAATTGATTTCAACAAAGATGAAAGCATTCGTCAAATTACCGGATTAGCTTCGGATTTGTTCGAAACGCCGGTATCTATGGTCACATTGCTTGATAAAGATGTACAATTCATTGTTTCAAGCCATGGTCTGCAATTGGAACAAATGCCCAGAGCAACTTCTTTTTGTACGCATGCCATACAACAGGATGATGTGATGATGGTAAATGATACTTTGGAAGATAAAAGATTTCAAAAATCTCCACTGGTGGTCAATCAACCACATGTACGGTTTTATGCAGGAATACCCCTTAAATTTCAAGGAGATAATGTGGGTACACTTTGTGTTTTTAATGACAAACCAATGGATACTGACCTAAAGAAGATCAAACAATTGAAAATATTAGGCGATCAGGTTTCAAACCTGATGACCCTTAGTTCAAGTTTAAAAGTGCTTAAAGAAAGTCATAGACAAATAAGATCTCAATTTAAGATGCTAAGAGAGATCGCATTTATTCAATCACATGAAATTCGCGCTCCTTTGTGCAATGCGTTGGCTTTGTCATCAATTCTTAAAAGCGACGAAAATTACAGAGATGATTTTCATCTCCAAATGCTTGAAAATTCACTCAATGATTTGGATGGAAAAATTCATGGTATCGTTAAACGAACAGTCTTACAATAAGATCAATTTGAAGTAACGGATCTGAACCTTAAGAGTATCTCATTAAAGTCTTCTGGTAATTCGGATACAAAATTTAAGCGTTCCTTAGTTTCAGGATGCACAAAACCAAGCGTTTTTGCATGTAAAGCTTGTCGGGGCATAATGGCAAAACAGTTTTGAATAAATGTTTCAAACTTTGGAATTTTAGAAGTCTTCAAAATGTTCATTCCCCCATAAGTGTCATCTGCAAATAGAGGATGTCCAATGAATTTCATGTGTGCTCTGATCTGATGTGTTCGACCGGTCTCAAGTTTGCATTCAACCAATGTGCAAAAACCAAATCTCTCCAATACTTTGTAATGTGTCACGGCATGTTTGCCATATTCGCCGTTAGGAAATACTGCAGACATTCTCCTATCCTTCAAATCTCGTCCTATATGACCAGTGATGGTACCATTATCTGATTTAATATCGCCCCAAACCAAGGCGTAATAAATTCTATCAATGCTATGGTCAAAGAACTGTTTGGCCAAATACACCAGAGCATCTTCAGTTTTGGCAATTAATATCAATCCACTGGTGTCTTTGTCAATTCTGTGCACCAGTCCGGGACGCATTTCATCAGAGTATTTTGGAAGAGATTTAAAATGAAACAATAAAGCATTTACCAATGTGCCGGTGTAATTGTTAAATCCGGGATGTACCACCATTCCTGCCTTCTTGTTCACTACAATTAAATCATCGTCCTCATAAAAAATATCCAAGGGAATGTCTTCGGCAATGAGTTCCGGATTTCTGGGTGGATTGGGTAATACAACGGTTACAATATCACCAGGTTTAACCTTATAATTGCTTTTGACGGTCTTTTCATTGACCAAAACAGAGCCAATTTCAATTCCCTTCTGCACCTTTGTTCTGGTTGCATTTTCGATGCGCATGGTTACAAACTTGTCTATGCGCATCAAGGTCTGGCCTTTGTCGGCAACCATTCGGTGGTGCTCAAACAAATCCTGTTCTTCAGTTAGTTCTTCTTCAATCAATTGACTGCAAATTTATTAAAACATTACAATTAAATTTGATTAAGTACCTTATTAATTCGTATTTTCGCGCCAAATTATGACACACATTACACACGAAATCGCTCTTGGTAATTTTTATCATCAAATTGATTTTGCTATTAAAAATTACAAAAACCACGGTCTAAAAGTTGGTTCATTCACCAATATCATTATAGCAGGTTTAGGTGGTTCAGGCATAGGCGGAAGAATTGCCAGAACCTATTTTTCGGATAAAGCACCCGTTCCAATCGAAGTTTATAGCGATTATCAATTGCCGGCTTATGCCAGTTCTAAAAGTTTGATCATCTTAAGTTCATACAGTGGTTTAACCGAAGAAACTCTGGCAATGTTTGAAAAAGCCAAAGAAATTGGGGCTACTATCGTATGCATCACTTCAGGTGGAACCTTGTTGGATTTGGCCAAATCCTCAAATATACCTTATTACATTGTTGAAGAAGGATACCAACCTAGAATGGCTCTTGGATTTTCGTTGACCTATAATTTCCTTATTTTATCGGAATTATGCGGTATAGATATTCTCCCAGAATTAAAAGCCGTTAAATCTGTTTTTGATAACAGCCAATTGGAGCAAAGCAGAGCCAAAGAGGCTTTGAATTTCTTCTCTGATTCACTTTCAAATAAGTTTGTCATTGTAGCCGATGGCATCACCGAAGCCATAGGTATCAGATTCTGTCAGCAAATTCAAGAAAATGCTAAAGTTGAAGCTTTCATAAACGTTTTACCGGAAGCAAATCACAATGTATTCGAAACTTATTATGGCAAATTGCCAAATAACTTCATTTTCATGAACAGCAACACCAATGACAGAAACATTGGCAGATTTGGCTATCTAAAAGAACTTCTTGAAAAACAAGGAAATAAAATTTTTGAAATCAATCTTGAAAGTGGTTCGGTAGAACAAATCTTCAAAACCATACACATGAATGATTGGTTTTCCATTTATTTGTCCAATGCATTGGGAGCCGATAACATGAGCGTTCCAAATATCAGTGGATTAAAATCATTCTTGCTTAGAATGAACGCAAATTAACGATCAATGAAATTACTTACTTATAGAAATTCTGAAGGTGAATCAAGATTAGGTATTCTGATCAACAATAGAATACACGATGCTGCAATGCAGGATCAACAATTGCCAAACAATATGTTGGCATTCCTCAACATGGGTGAAAAGGGAATGGACCTGATGAAGGAAGCTGAAAGATTGATTCAGGAAGGTAAAGCAGCTGATAATGGTGTTGCCTACTCAGGTGATGTATTACTCGCCCCGATTCCTAATCCTACAAGTTGCAGAGACGGTTATGCTTTCAGACAGCACGTGGAAGCAGCCAGAAGAAACAGAGGTGTAGCAATGATTCCTGAATTTGATGAGTATCCAATCATGTATTTTACCAATCACAATGCCATACAAGGCCCCGGTGAGATCTGGTGCATGCCTGATCATTTCCAAAAATTGGATTTTGAATTGGAAGCAGCAGTGGTTTTGGGTAAAAAA
>DASWYG010000443.1:0-8032 GCA_036405075.1 Bacteroidia bacterium
GACAGTGTTTGTACCAACAGCATTCAGTCCTGAAGGCACAGGTCCCGGCACCAACAATGTGTTCAGACCGGTCGTAAACGGAGAGAAAACTTATCACATCGAGTTGTTCAACAGATGGGGTGAGATACTCTGGAAGTCTGATGACAAATATGAATCCTGGAATGGTAAGTATCAAGGAACAGAAGCTCAACAAGACGTTTACGCATGGGTCATCATAGTGACGGCGTATGACGGTGAGGAATATAAATATGAAGGTACTGTAACATTATTAAGATAAAGCCAAAAGAAATTTAACTGATGAATCAGCGAGCAAATTCTCCGGAAATATGTCCGGAGAATTTGTTCGTTTAAAAAAAAATGAAACGTCTAGTGAAAAACAGAGCAATACGAAGAACATTAACAGTTCTGGTTTTGTGTTTAATCACACAGTTGGATGCTTTTGCCACTCATATAGCAGGAGCCGAGATCAGTTATGCTCATTTAAGTGGGAATACTTATAAATTTAAACTGAAAGTATATCGAGATTGTAAAGAATGCAAATTCAATAACATTGGTGGTGGCGACAACTCCAATAACTGTAATGAAGTACCTGCATTACAAATAAAAGGAGCATTGGGTTCATCATATCCGGGTATGGATTTAGGTAACATTGAAGTCAATAGAATTTCGATCAAAGACCTTACTCCGGTTTGCAGCAATAACATCAGTAAATGCAGATCCAATTCAAATTCACAATACGGTTTTGAAGTGCATGAATTTGAAGGTTTATTCGATTTTACAAGTATCATCAACCAAGGATATTGTGAATTGGATGTCAGCATTGGAATGTCTTCAAGGAATATCAATGTCAACAATCAAAGATCTGAACAGAATTTTTTCAATTTCTCCTATATCAACCTTTGCAACGGCACAAGGAATCTTTCAACTGAATTTACTGCATCTCCGCAGTTCTTAAGGAATGTCAATCAGACAACTTATGAAGCCTTGGGTGTTAAAAACCCTGATGGCGATTCATTGCATTTCGAGGTAAAACCGGCATTGGTAAACAGGTCTGTTTCTGTCGTATATCCAACTGGAAGAAACTACAACTATCCTTTTACTTATGCTTGTTCAGGTCCATTCCCATGCAATACCAATCTAAATGCACCAATTCCTGAAGGGTTTTATTGCTCGGCATCTACCGGTGATATCATATTTACACCCATTTCTAATGGTCAGGGTGGAGTAGTTGTGGTTGAATGTGAAGAATGGAAAAAGGACAATTTGGGTAATTATTATCTGGTTGGCATAACCAGAAGAGATGTTTATTCAGAAATCATCACTTTAAACAACAACTCGCCAAGATTTAGAAGCAGACTCGATCAAATGACCATTTGTGAAGGAGAATCTTCAGGTATTGATATCCCAGTTGATGATTTACCTGCTCCGGGTCAATCAATGGACACTGTTCATGCTGAATTGATTTCGACCCTTCCCGGTGCAACCTTAATCGTTAAACCATTAAATATTGCCCCTTACAGATCTTACTCCATTGATTTAGGATCAACAGTAGGGTTAGCGGGTGTACATTATCTGACCATAACATTAAAGGATGTCAGTTGCCCATTGAGAGCAGTGGTATCAAAAACCATTAAAGTAACCATTTTAAATTCAAGAAAAGTGGAACTTTCATACTCTGTAAAGAACTGTGGCATGTTGGAAATGTCATCGAACTCAACAGGAAATACACCCATTTACTGGACAGTTAAAAATATTGATGGGCAAATTGTCCGTCAGCAATACGCCAGAAAACTAAACTTCCAATTGCCATCAAGCGGTAAATTTATAGTTAAATCCCATATTCCTGCCGGTTCCGGTTTTTGTGAACTCAATCAAACTGATACCATATTTATCAAGCATTTTCAAAAGCCGGTATTGGACTTAGGTCCTGACCAATCTTTTTGTTTGGGAACAGAAACAACTATAAGGGCCAACAATTTTATTACCTACAATCCATATAAATTGTATGTCAACAACATTGAGTCTACCTTGCCTTATAAAGTAAAGGTGAAATCAACTGAAGTGTATTCGGTTAAAATCATACAAGATGATGGATGTATAACAGAAGATAATTTCAGAATCATAGCATTTCCGGCACTCAACTATAAGGTTGTTAAAGACACCATCTGTACCAACGCCATCATGCCTTTGAATTTGCGCAATTATGAGTTCAATTCAAATTCAGTAAATAATCTTGATTTAACCACTGATGCTTCAAATGTTACATTGCAAAGGGTAGACAATACGAAGTGGAAAGCTGCAAATATTGTATTGTCTAATAATGGAATGAAGTTGTTTTCAGTAATTAAAGACAACAATGGTTGTTTATATAAAGATACTACCCAATTGAATGTTTTAGAGCCTGATGCAATTGATATTAAATTACCTGAATCGATTTGCATCAATACCAGTCCATTGACATTGCCTGTGAGAGACAAAGGAACTTGGATGTGTTTGAATAAACCGGAAGTATTGAAAGAGAATGTACTCAAACCGGATATAACTGATTTGCAAAAACTGGAATTGGTGTATACCGAGAACAGAAGATGTATCAATTCAAAATCTTATGAAATAGAATTGATAGATACCACTGCCATTTTATTTGATCACGCAACGGATCTTTCAATTTGTGAAGACCGCCAACCTTTTGAATTGAAAGCTTATCCTGGTGGGGGAGAGTGGACAGGTCCATACATCAGCAACGGCAATTTCAATACATCCAAAGCAATAGGAAAAACAGTTACAATCAATTACCGTTATTCGAATGCAAGTGCATGTGCATCTGAAGCCTCTTTTAATCTGACAATTGTAAAAAAACCAGGCTTAACGGTTAAGGCTAAAAAGGATAAAATTTGTATTGGAGATGTACTGGAATTAAATGCCCTTAGTGATGATCCCGGACCGGGTTATTGGTATTCTGATGGTCAAGGTAAATTCATTAATCCAAGTAATGACAGTACAGGTTATCAACCAGCGGTCAGTGATGTGAGTATGCCTTATCTGACATTTATTTACACTGTTCAAACCAATGGTGTTTGTGGAAATATTTCATCGGCAACTCAAGTAAGTATTAAAAATGGTCAATCTGGTGACATCGTAAAGGATTATCCGTTGAGTATTTGTGAACCGGCCAATTTTACTTTCAAAAGTACATTCCAAAGATTGGAAAAACAGTTGTGGTACATCAATGACAGTTTGGTTGATGAATTTGATTACAACTTCAATTTGAATATCACTTTAAAAGAAGGGCAATACATCGTAAAAACAAGAGTTAAAGACAGTACCTGCGAGGCAATGGCGATATCTCAATCCATTTCAGTGCTGCCAAAGCCTCAAATGAAGATGATCAGCAATCCGGTTCAAAAACTTTCAAAAGAATACCCGCTTTTGTATTTAAAAGATATGTCATATTGCAAATACGGTTATAGAAACATTTGGTATTTCCAAAATGACTCAATAAGCGACTTAGGTGAGATCAATTACAGGGTCGATAAGGAAATAGATACTTTTACAATTAAATTGCTTGCAATAAGCGAAAAAGGAGATTGTAAGGATTCAATTAGTCAATTGTATTGGTTTGCGCCTATTAATCAGTTATACATTCCTGATGCATTCACACCGGATGCAAAAGGACCTTCAGAAAATAACAGTTTCAGAGTATATGGACCTGCAATGAAAGTATACAGCATAGAGATTTTCAATAGGTTTGGTGAGATTGTCTATAAGTCAAATGACATGAGTGTTGTTTGGGATGGCACTTATCAAGGTCAGATGTGCATGAATGGTGTTTACTTCTATAAGATACAAACTGAAGATTTAGAAGGCAGTAGCAGAGATTATTCAGGCACTGTCACATTGATCAGATGATCCTTATCATTTTATTTGTTCCTCATGTTTTATTGCAAGATTTTTTTTTGTTAAACGTTGTTGTTTATTGATTTAATTAATACCTTCGCAACTGATAATAAATTTTCAGCAAATTAATTAAATCTCTTTTGAAACATGCCCGATATAAAAGCGCAAAACTGTACCATTAATCTTGAAGGAACCAATTATGAGTTCCCTGTGATCGTAGGAAGTGAAGGTGAAAAAGCCATTGACATCTCCAAATTAAGGGATACCACCGGTTATGTGACCTTAGATATTGGTTATAAGAATACCGGTGCCACCAAAAGTGCCATTACATTTTTAGATGGGGAACTTGGTATTTTGAGACACAGAGGCTATTCAATTGAAGATTTAGCCGAAAAGGCAAACTTCTTAGAAGTGGCTTATCTGTTGCTCAAAGGTGAATTGCCGAACAAAGAACAATTCGAAGATTTCGATGATTCAGTTCGTCATCACACCCTTGTCAATGAAGATTTACAAAATATTTTCAAAACATTCCCAACCGGATCACATCCAATGGGTCAATTGATTGCAATGATTTCTTCATTGTCTGCTTACTATCCAAAAGCTTTGGATCCAAACAGAAGTGCTGAGTCAAAAAACAGAACGGTTCTCAGATTATTGGCCAAAATGCCAACCATCTGTGCCATGATATACAAAAAACGTCTTGGACATCCGGTAGTTTATCCAAACAATAACCTCGATTACGTTAGCAATTTCCTCACAATGACATTCAAACATGTGAGTGATAATGAATACCAACCGGATCCTGTTGTTGTTGATGCAATGAACAAATTGCTCATTTTACACGCCGATCACGAACAAAACTGTTCAGCCAGTACAGTTAGATTGGTTGGCTCATCCCAAGCTAACTTGTATGCAACCATTGCAGCCGGTGTTGCTGCGCTTTGGGGACCACTTCATGGTGGTGCTAATCAGGAAGTTCTTGAAATGTTGGAAGCCATCAGAACTGATGGAGGCAATGTTCAAAAATGGGTTGATAAAGCAAAAGACAAAAATGATTCTTTCCGTTTGATGGGATTTGGTCATAGAGTTTATAAAAACTTCGACCCAAGAGCTAAGATCATTAAGAAAACCTGCGACGATGTTTTAAATCGATTGGGTATAAACGATCCTGTACTTGAAATCGCTAAAAAATTAGAAGAAGCTGCTCTTACAGATCCATATTTCGCAGAAAGAAAGTTGTATCCTAACGTTGACTTCTATTCTGGTATCATATACAGAGCAATAGGATTCCCAACTGAAATGTTTACAGCATTGTTTGCTTTAGGCAGATTGCCGGGTTGGATTGCTCAATGGCAAGAAATGGTTCAGGAAAATCAACCAATTGGCAGACCAAGACAAATCTATACTGGTCATACACCAAGATCATTTATCCCAAGAGGAGAAAGACAATAAGTCAAAAAGACTATATGAAAAAGGAGTATCCAATGATACTCCTTTTTTTATGAAATGTTTTTAATGTTTCTCTTTAATGATCAGGATTCCAATTTCCACTTTCCTGTTTGATTGGCCGGGCGTTTGCTTTTAACCAGCTCAACAAAATTCTTGATTAATGGCACTTCTATAAAAGAAGGATCAGCTTGTTCAATTAATTCGTAATAATAGATCATGTCATCAATTTGCCAGCTGTAAAGACCATCTTTTCTCAATTGTCTTTCGTATGATACACCAATGGCCTTATAGGCTTCTATCAATCTGCCGCCTCTTTTCTTTTCAAGGGAAATAAATTTTTTATACATCAGTATTGCAACTGAATCCTGCTTCATTGCAACATGATTCATGCCTTTGTACCAATAAACTTTACTGGCCATAGAATCCATATTGATGGCCATTCTGTAGGTGGAATCTGCTTTTTGAAAATACTTTTGCTTGTGTAAGCAGAATCCCAACATGGTCACAATGTTTGAATTTGTTGGGTCCTTTGCTAAAGCAGCTTCATAAAAATCCTGAGCTACTCTGAATCGCCCTTCGTTCATGGCTTGATTGCCTTGTAGGAACAGATCATTGCCATCTTGACCCATTGTGGCAGTTATAGTTAAAAAAAGCGTAAGGAAGCTTAATAATTTCATACGACTTGAACTTCAAAAATAGTGCCCTGAATAATTTCTATGTGATTTGAACCTCTGATTGTAGATTCTTTGATGAAACAATGCGGTGTTAATGGGTTCTGTCCATTTGAACCACCAATGAGTATCAGTCATATTTCTTTGTCGGGTTCTTCCGGCATCAAATGCAACATTGTTCACAAAAGGTAAATGGAAAAACAAGGACCATCTGGATTTGATGTCATGAAGCGTAAATTCTATAGAATCTTTGCCTTTGGGTGTAATATGTACAGTAAATCCACCCAAAGTCTGTTCTACCATATCGGTGCCTGCTCTGCAAACTCCCCTTAATGTTTGAAATCTGCCTAAAAATCCATTGACGCCAGACCAATTCCAATGTCCTGAATGGAATGAATCTATGTTTTTTGCATACCAGAATTCCCTTGCCCTTTTGATCTGATAAGCATCTTTTAGGTTCTTTATCAAGTGTGGGTGAGATTGTTCATTGAAATGATATGAACTGTCACTATGACCACTTAACCATTTCCAAACAATGGGATACAAATGGGTAGCCGGTGGCTTGCAAAGCTCAGCTTTCCCGGTATTGGGTAATGTTAAAATTAAAGTCAGTAATAGAGCTGCAGGTGCAAGCCTCATCTGAGAATCATGATATTTCCTTTTTCTTCATGTCTCAATTCATCGACACCAACGAATTCCAATCTGTAGAAATACAAATCCTGTTCAACCAATTCGCCATCGAATTTTCCGTCCCAACCCAATTGAGGATTGTCGGTTTTAAATAGTATTTCGCCCCAGCGATTGAAAACTATGAATTTATAATTGATGGCGTATGACAAACCAATTGGTTTAAAGGTCTCATTGATGTTGTCATCATTTGGTGTAAATGCACTTGGCATATAGTACACAACATCCGGAGCAATGAATATCAATTTGGTGGTTGTATCACTGCATCCAACACTGTTGGTCACAATTAAACGTGTCAACTGAGTCAAGGTATCTACATAATACAATTTAGGATTTTGATCTGTAGATGTACCCATTGAAGCGAAGTCCCATTTCCAAGATTGAGCACCAAGCGATGTATCGGTGTATTGAATATCAACTTCATTTTCCCAAGACCTTTGTTTGGTGTAATAGAAACCGGCTTTAGGGTTGGCATTCACTTTAGCCGCTCCCACTTTTTTAAGTGTATCGGTACATAAACTATTGGTAACTGCGATTAAAGTAATGTCATAAACACCAACAGCTTTGTACTTGTGTTTTGGTGATTGAAGGGTAGAAGTTTTACCATCTCCAAATATCCATTTCCATTGATCAATAGTTCCTGAAACAATGGTCGAATTGTTGACAAATATCGAAGAGTCTTTAAAACAAACTGAATCTACTGTAAATGCCAGGTTTGGATTTGGATTAATGGTTACAACAGAAGTTGCAGTATCCCAGCAACCCTTATCACTGGTTACCCTTTGCATGATGGTGTATTGTCCACTGGCAGGATAGCTGTATGCAACAGGATCTTTCAATAAACTTGAATCATTGTTGCCATAATAATATTGGTAAAGTGCAATTGTTCCACCATTAGGTATACTGGATTTGTTGGTAATCAGGAACGAATTCTTAAGCAAACAACTGAATTTCCTATTCAAACTGAATGAAGCTACAGGCATTGGGTAAACGTATACTTTGCTTGCAAATGAATCTGTACATCCTTTGTCAGTGGTTACCAAAAGTCTTACCCTAAATGAATCGACTTTGGTATAGGATTTAACCGGTGAAGAAATGTTGGAGCTTGTATTGTCACCCATTTTCCAATCATAAGCGTCAATGGTACCTGAACTCACATTTGAAGTTGAATTGAAATTGAACACATTGTTCAAGAAACACTGTTTATCATTATCAACTATAAATGAAGCAACCGGCATCGGGAATACAGTCATCACCTTGTCCATGGTGTCTTTGCACTGACCAATATTGGTTGAAGAAATCATGCGAACCGTGAAAGATCCATCTGTTAA
>DASWYG010000444.1:0-2640 GCA_036405075.1 Bacteroidia bacterium
TTGACAAAAAGAAAAGTAAAGATTTGGCAGCAGGCTTGAACAAATTACTTGCAGACTATCAAGTTTTTTACATGAACACACGTGGATTTCATTGGAACATAAAAGGAGATAAGTTTTTTGAACTGCATTTGAAGTTTGAAGAATTGTACAATAATTTTCAGTTAAAAATTGATGAAATCGCTGAAAGGATACTGACCCTCGGGCACACACCAATGCACAGCTACAGTGATTACCTTAAAAATTCAAAAATCAAAGAAAAAACAGGAGTCCACAACGGAAAAGATTGTGTTGAAACTGTATTGGAATCATTTAAAACCATCATCACTTTGCAGCGTAGCCTGCTGGAACTTTCAGCAGAAGCCAATGATGAAGGCACCAACGCTTTGATGAGTGATTACATTAGAGAACAGGAAAAATTGGTTTGGATGTATTCATCCTTCCTTGACAAATGACCTTAAGGGTATAACCCTTTAAAAATTTGAATGTTTTAAGACTATGTAACTGAGGTCACATGGTTTTAAGCCTCTAGGTTTCTATTTTTGCTTCTTTGAAAATTGGGGCAATCATATTTGTTTTTATTCCATTTACTTTATTGAGTGAAGTACATCACGAGTTTTGGTCGAGACTGTCGTTCAATTATAAATTGAATTCGAACTGGTCGTTTGTGTCTGAATTTCAATTGAGACAACAAAACAATTATTTGTTACAAAAGGAAGCATCGATTTATTTCCCACATACAAGAAGTGCCAGACTATGGATCAATAAAAAATTGAACAAAGGCATGACACTTCATATTTCCCCTTTTGCTTATTTCAGGAATTTTGATTTCAGTAGATCCGATTCAAGCACATTGACTCAAAGGAATGAGTTCAGGGCAAGCATAGCTCTTTCTAAATCAATACAATACCGTAAATTTGAATTTAAAACAAGGTTGATGTTGGAAAACAGAACTTTATTGCAACCTGATCAATGGGTAGAAAGGATCAGAATTCAGGAGTGGCTCATTTATAAATTAAAAACAATGAAAAACTCATCTTTTAATCCATATATAATGGGTGAATATTTTTACCGATACAGCAATAAAACACTTGGTTTTGATCAATTCAGATTACAAAGTGGCTTGTTGTTCAAATCAAAAGCAGTCGATATTATTTTGGGTATGCAATGGGCTCATCAATCGATTGAACACAAAACCACTGAGCGTCTTCAAAGTCAAATTCAAGTATTCATCAATTTATGAAGTCTCAATTAAAGGGTATTGTATTTTCTGCGTTTATTGGAACTGTTGCTATTATTTCAGCCCAGTACTTACCGCATTTGGGTAGTATTTTGTTGGGTCTCTTACTCGGCATGATCATTGGCAATACTTTTAAGATCTCAGCTGATTATTTGCCAGGAATCACCTATACAAGCAGCAAATTATTGGAGTTTTCGATTCTATTCTTGGCATTGGGTATCAATTTTAAGCACATAGCTGAGATAGGTGCAGGGAGTTTCCTTCTTTTAACTTTGGTGATCTTGTTGATTTTGTTGATCAGTATTTTTTTGGCCAGAAAGATGAAACAAACTTCCACCAATTATCTGGTTGGATTCGGAACTGCTATTTGCGGTTCATCTGCCATTGCAGCTGTTGCTCCTACCCTTTCAAAAGACAAGCAAGAAACTGCCATTTCATTGGCAGTGGTTAACCTTATGGGCACTTTGGGCATGTTGTTGTTGCCATTAATTTTAGCCGCATTAAAAACATCAGATTTGAGAAGCGGATTCATCATTGGCGGAAGTTTACATTCAGTTGCGAATGTTGCAGGTGCCGGATTTTCTATGGGTGATGAACCGGCCAAAATTGCAATTACCATTAAATTGGCCCGAGTAGCATTACTGTCACCGGCATTGATCTTATACAGCATCATCATACGCAAAGGTGAGGTTCAAAAATTGAGTGATCATTTTAAACTTCCTTGGTATGTTTGGAGCTTCATTGGTATTACCATTATGACTTCATTCATTTCAATTCCAAAAGAAGTGATTTCAATTTCAGAAAATACAGGAAAAATGGTTTTAACAATTGCTATGGCTGCCATTGGATTAAAGGTCAGTTTCAAATCTTTGTATCACTCGGGTAAAAATGCGATGTTGTTTGGGGCATTATTGTTTGCCATACAATTGCTGTTGCTAGGGATAAGTTCATATTTCATTTGAATTTGAAAAAGTCATTACTAGTTTGTTACCGTTTTGTTTCAAATCCAATATCGAAAATTAATGTCAACTTATCTTTTATGAATAAAGTTAACTTCAAAATTTAACTATATTTGCCCACATTGAAAAAAAGAGTCCTCATAGCATTAATTGTCATTTTTAGTTTGTCGCTATTCTCGGGCATGCTTTTAACATTGATCCAACCTGCCAAGTATGCAAATATGTTGTGTACAGACAGTGAGGAAACAGAAGATCTGGAATCTGAAAAATTTTGCAATGAATGGTTGGAGTACAGTCAAACGGAGCATTCAGGTTTATACAATGTAAGTGTAAAAATCTGTACGAGTCGAAAAGACGTCAGCATTCTAGGGCATTTTAGACATTGTCCGGAGACTCCGCCTCCAAATGTTTATTGATATAATATTAAAATTTCTCTACTTCAAG
>DASWYG010000445.1:0-19713 GCA_036405075.1 Bacteroidia bacterium
TCATTCTTTTCATAAATATTTTGTTCTCAACTTTCTACTTTTCAATACGAGGCCATTTCCATGCATGATAAACAATTAAACAAAGTAGGGCGACTTCCACAACAGCAGCAAACACCATGTGTATCCAGGCTACTCCTACCAGATTAAACAATGTATAGGGAATAAATATTGAGCCAATTATGATGTTTAACCTGCGATTTACTTTTGCAGATAAAGCTACAGAAAGAAAAATCATCAATGCCGGAATTGTCATTGAGAATAAGGCTGCCAAAAGGAATCCTTTTGTAATCCCAAATTCAAACACTCTCCCTTTCAGAATATCATCTATCATACCCGGCATATATAAGTGGAAATGATCAACATAAATATAAAGAAACATAACACTTGCCCAAAGTGTAGCAAGCTTAATTTTAACATTTACTTTAATGTCTTCAAATACATTTGTTGTTGTTTGTCTATTCATCAATTAAAATTATATCCAAAATGAAGTCCTGGTTGCCAAAAAAAGACTCTTGGCCATCGATCATCAACTTGTTTAAACGAGTTAGGCATAGTTGATTGATAGGGCCGATGAGTCATTGCTATGGAAGGTTGAAAAAACAGTCTATCCTTGAAAAGTTTGATGTGATAGCCAATAGAATAAGTGTTAAAGATTTGAAAGCCATTGTCAAACTTATTACCATTGTCATTTACAAAAGTTTGCCAGGCAGGCATAATGTCAACTTGAGCAAAAAGTTGCTGCCATAAAAATCTTTGATAATTGAGTGAAACTCCATGTTCTCGAATATAACCGGGAAATCCTTCCCCTTCTGCTTCAAATGATTTTCCATACGGAATGCCAATTGGCCAGCCATATCTCCAAGTTTTAAATTCAAGGGAAAACACATCCCTTCCTGTAATGCGATAACCTAAATTCAGATAAAACATCTTTGGTGGATTGTTATCCGGTATTAAATTAGCAACCATAAACAAGGTGCTGCCAATAAAATACTTAGGATAGGTTGTATCTTGTCTGGAATATTGGGCTTTAATTTGATGTGCACCTGCAATGATTAAAATCACAGCAAAGCATAAATTCTTCTTTTGCATCTTTTCTTTTCTAATTAAATGATGATGCAAAATTAGATTGGCGAGATACTACATCTCGTTCACTTAAGTTAAGAAATGTACATCAGATCTTTTTTTCAAGAATCCTTGCCCTTAACCTGCTCAATGATTGTGGTTTTATGCCTAAATAGCTGGCCAATTGGTGTTGTGGCACACGTTGAATAAGGTCAGGTCTCTTTTGCAGCAAGTTCAGGTATCTCTGTTCAGGCGAAGAAGTCTTAAACTCGTCAAAATTGATTTGTTGTTTAGCCAATAATTCTTCCGACAATTTTCTACACATGATCTCAAACTTTGGAAACTTACTGTTTGTTTCCATTTCCATATCAGTATTTGTAACGGTAATGATACTGTCTTCAACACAAGCAATGAAATATTCAGAAGAGCCTCCGTCTAAAACGCAATGTGGTGTTAATGCATCCATTTCTGTGTAGAATGCGGTTGTTTTTTCTTCATCGTCTATGATGTAATATTTTCTTATACATCCTTTCAAAACAAAATAGCTGTCCTGAGATTTCTGCCCCTCTCTGAGCAAAATTATTCCTTTCTTAACAGAGCAAAAAATATTTAAAGAGATGATGGCATTCTTTTCATCTTCCGTCAGTGTTATGTATTTTGATATAAAGTCAAATAATAAATCTTGCATGGTTTTATGTTTTTACTGTTGCTTGTTACACTTATTACCAACTATTCTATTGGTAGTAATATCTATTAAGCCCACTCCTTTGCATTTACTCTAGCTGAATAAGAGAAAACTTGTGATTAAACGCAAACCTATTATTTTTAATTAGTATTTCCTATTCTAAACAGCTTGCCCCCTTAAGATAAGATTTTGATAAAGTAATTCTCTTTGTTCAATTCCATTTTAACTTTTATCATTCCACTCGCCTTTTATATTTCAAATGAATCATCTATTAAGATTTTTAATTAACTTTGTTTTTAAGATTCCGCATGAAAACAAGATTAATATTGAGCATGGCTCTTATTGGGATACTCCTTTCACAGTGTAAAAAAAAACCATCTGTTGAAGAGAACCCTGAAAACGATCCTGCAATTGTTGAAACCTTTGGATCGAATATCGATCTATACAAACTTCAAAACTATGCCAACCAGTCATTGCCATCTTATATCAAAAAAAACAATGCCGGCAATAAGCTAATTTCAGATGCCAAGGCTACCTTAGGGCGAGTGCTTTTTTATGACAAGCAACTTAGTATAGACAATTCCATATCCTGTGGAAGTTGTCACATTCAAGAATTTGCATTTGGCGATACAGCCGTTTCAAGTACAGGGGTTAGCGGAGGCAAAACAGCCAGACATTCGATTCGGCTCATCAATGTGAAATTTGGTGATGAAAAGAGAATGTTTTGGGATAAAAGGGCAAGCTCACTTGAGGAATTGATTCCTATGCCAATCAAGGAACATGCAGAGTTGGGTTATAGTGGTCAACCGGGTAGACCATCTATTGGAGACATGATCATCAAATTGCAACAATTAACTTATTACAAAGTACTTTTCCGATTCGTATACAAGGACACCATCGTTTCTGAATTGCGCATCAAAGAATGCCTGACAGATTTTATCAGGAGCATACAATCTTTTGATTCGAAATACGATATAGGCCGAAGCTTGGTCAATGATAATTTAAGCGATTTTTCAAATTTTACTGAACAAGAAAACAAAGGGAAAAGGTTGTTTATGCAAGGAGTAGTGCTCAGCGGAGATAAAAAGAGAGTTGGAGGCGGACTCGGCTGTAATGGCTGTCACATTGCTCCTGAATTTGACATGAATCCCGCCGGCGGGAACAATGGCATAACAGGAAAATTGAATGCTGCGGGAAAAGATTATGGCACTACCAGATCCCCTTCTTTACGCGATATTACTCGCACCAGTGGAAAGGTGAACACGCCAATGATGCACACCGGTGAGCATAAAACACTTGATGATATTGCCAAACATTATAACAGCATTGATCCTGACAACAACAATCCTAACATCGATCCTCGATTATTCAACAATGGTTTAGGAATAAAACTGAACATGACCACAGAAGAAACGGCAGCCCTCATTGCCTTCCTTAAGACCCTTGCTGGCAGTAATGTCTATATCGATCGCAAATGGTCCAACCCGTTTATAAAATGATTTCAAAATTATATTGAGTATCTTAACTCAATTCATCACTGATCAACAAATTTTAGTGGTAAGTTGCTTTTCTATGACCAAAATTATAGTGCTGGTTAAAAAGCCCTCCGTCGCTAAAGCTTCGGAGGGATGACTATGATGTTAAATTAGATAAAACATCAAACTTTCTACTTCTGCAATAACTTGAGCTTTCAAGATAAACTTAAATATTTATTGCCTCATTAATTAAAATATCTACGGTATCAAAATTCTTCACATAAGTTTTTAAATCAGTATCCATCCAATCTAATAAATTGTATATTTCAAATTTAATATAGTTGGCGTGACTAAAATTTATACTTATATTATCAAAACAAATAGCTTCGTTATGATATATACGATTTCTAAACTCTCTTATTGACCTTAGTGCCTTTGCAATATAAACCCGATTAATATTGGCAGGTTTGTTAGGAAAACAATGGATTACATAACCTGAAATCAGTTTGTAATGTTTTGGTTCAAAAATACTTGTCCAAAAACCTAATGTTTGTTCTGCAATAATCTTACCTGGAGTAATTGTCCCTCGCGCATTTTCCTCCGCTTTTTTGACTTGTACTTTTAGCCAAAATATTGGACCCAACGATGAATCATTCATAAATCCATTTTTTTGATTAATAATCCAAGCTTGATCGCTAAAGTGAAAGCTTAGCTTATCATTCATTGTGTTTCTTAAAAAAATTTCAAATAGGTTAATTATTGGGTAAAATGCTTGAGAAATTTTCAAATTAGCTTCGTAAAGTTTTAATGCCCTTTCTCTAGAATTATTGCAACTTATAAGAAAACGGTCTAATCTTGGCTTCGAAGTATATTGCTCTAATTTTATATATTCCATTGTTTTGCAATTTATAAAAAATCATGTATTTTTGTATCGTAATGTTTGGTCAAGCCTCTTGCTGAAAAGCTAACGTAACCAAGCAGAAGATACAAAGAACCTCCGACAAAATCAGAGGTTCTTTTTTGTTAGTATTTCATAATAAATATCAGAAGATTACTTTTCATTTTGAACTGTAAAAAGGAGAAAAGGTAAAAACTTGAACTATTATTAAACTTAATATCTCTTGCTTTATATCTCTTCAATAAAGGTAAATCATTTTACTCTACATTGCAACCATCTACGCGCTTCGCCCAATGCCCTAAGCGTATTTATTCTACCTTAGAGTGAAAGCTTGATTAAAATAGAAAAAGCCCGAAATTTCGTTTCGAACTTTTTCTAACATGTGGTAGCCCCTCCAGGAGTCGAACCTGAATCAAATGTTTAGGAAACATCTATTCTATCCATTGAACTAAAGGGCCATTCAATACTTCGGCAAAGTTAAGTACAATTATACTTCTAAGCAACTGTCGAACCCGGTGATGTCAGTTCATTAGGAGATACCAGTTTCAAACTGCCATCCGAATGTTCTGCCATCAATATCATGCCTTTCGACTCAATCCCCTTTATGGTTCTCGGCTCCAAATTTGCTAAAACACTCACCTGCTTGCCTACCATTTCTTCAGGACTAAAATGCAAAGCAATACCTGATACGATGGTTCTGATCTCGAAACCAAGATCCACCTCCAATTTCAGCAATTTGTCTGCTTTCTTTACTTTTTCTGCACTCAATACAATTCCAATTCTGATGTCCATTTTACTGAAATCATCAAAAGTGATACTGGCCTTCATTGGAGCTATTGGCTTGGTTTCTGATACCGGTGCTTTCAATCGATCGGCTTCCTCTTTTGATTGTTTCAATTGATCGATCTGTAATTGAATGATGTCATCCTCGATGTTGCTGAACAAATGTACAGCCTCTCCTATTTTATGACCCGATTGCAATTGAACAAATGCATCTTTTGTGAATGATTTTGAATCTAAATTCAACATGCCAAACAATTTCTTTGAAGTAAAAGGCATGAAAGGCTCCATCCACCATGCAAGCTGTGCAGACAATTGCAAAGCAAAATTCATGACCACTGCTGTTCTGTCTGCATCTGTTTTAATGGTTTTCCAAGGTTCATTGTCGGCCAAATATTTATTACCCGATCTGGCCAAATCTATCAATTCAAACAAAGCTTCTCTGAATTTAAACTGCCTGATATTGGCATCAATAGAGGCAATGCATCTGGCCCATTCAGCTTTTAAATCATGCTCCCTTTCTGTCAAATTAACAGCTTCAGGTACTGATGAATCATAAAATTTATTGGTCAGTACCACCACACGGTTCACAAAATTACCAAGAATGGCTACCAGTTCACTGTTGTTACGGGTTTGAAAATCCTTCCAACTGAAATCGGCGTCTTTCGTTTCAGGTGCAATGGCAGTTAGAACATATCTCAACACATCTTCCTTGCCCGGAAATTGTTTGAAATAATCTTCCATTTCAACACTCCATTTTCTACTGGTACTCATTTTATCGCCTTCCAAATTGAGAAATTCATTGGCCGGCACATTGTCAGGCACTATAAATTCGCCTTCGGCATGCAACATCACAGGGAAAATGATGCAGTGAAACACGATGTTGTCTTTGCCAATGAAATGTATCAAACGGGTATCTTCATTGCGCCACCATTTCTTCCAATCATCAGCTTTGGCTGATTTCAATACCGAATTTTCAGGGTATGCGTATTTGAATTCACCACTTTCCAACTCTTTAAACAAAGCTTTGGTAGCAGAAATGTATCCAATAGGTGCATCAAACCAAACATATAGAACTTTGCCATCAGCGCCATTGATGGGTACTTTTACACCCCAATCCAAATCGCGGGTCATTGCGCGTTGAGACAATCCACCTTCTATCCAACTCTTACTTTGACCATAAGTATTGGCTTTCCAATCTTCTTTGTGACCTTCCAACAACCATTCTTTCAACCAAGGCTCGTAGTCTTGTAATGGCAAATACCAGTGAGAGGTGGATTTCAAAACAGGTGTCTTATCTGATAGTGTAGAAACCGGATTGATCAATTCATTTGGACTCAAAGACTTTCCACATTTCTCGCATTGATCGCCATAAGCATTTTCAAATGCGCAATTCGGACAAGTGCCTTTGATGTATCTGTCGGCGAGAAAGGTTTGTTTTTCCTCATCAAAGTACTGTTCACTGGTTTCTTCTACAAACAAACCTTTGTGATACAAATTCAGGAAAAACTCAGAAGCGGTCTGATGGTGTATCTCATCGCTGGTGCGGTGATAAACGTCAAATGCAATGCCCAATTGATCGAAATTGGATTTCAATAGTGCGTGATATCGATCAATAATGGCTTGAGGGGTAGTACCTTCTTTTTGGGCCTGAATCGGAATTGCAGTACCATGTTCATCACTTCCACAGACATAAATCACCTCTTCACCGCAATTTCTGAGGTATCTGGTATAAATATCTGCAGGTATGTATGCACCTGCCAAATGTCCAATGTGTTTGGGTCCGTTGGCATAAGGCAATGCTGCTGTCACTAAGGTTCTTTTGAATTTCGACATGTTCAATTTGAGTAAAAAACTGTGCAAAGATAATGGGACACTGGACTTCAATTTAATTTTTTTAAAGATTCTTGCATAATTTCTTGTATAAAAGGAAATCAAATTTTACTTTTGCAGTCCTTTTCAAAGATTGCCCGATCGTCTAATGGCAGGACTACTGTTTTTGGTGCAGTGTATGTTGGTTCGAATCCAGCTCGGGCAACTCTCAAAAGTAAATAAGACCCATCGCAAAAGTGTCCATCTTAAACAAAGTAAAGATTTTCAGTGGTTCGGCCTCTCATTCTTTGGCGATGAAAATTGCTGATCATTATGGAACGGGCCTTGGAGACATGACCCTAAGCAAGTTCAGCGACGGGGAAATGCAGCCGAGTTTTAATGAGTCTATCAGAGGTTGTGACCTCTTTTTGGTTCAAACTACCAACCCTCCCGGAGACAATCTCCTCGAGTTGTTGTTGATGATTGACGCTGCCAAAAGGGCATCTGCTAATTCTATTACCGTCGTGATTCCTTATTACGGTTATGCCCGTCAAGACAGAAAAGACAAACCCAGAGTATCAATCGCCAGCAAAATGATTGCTGATGTATTGAGTGCAGCGGGTGCAAACAGAGTCATTACCATGGACCTTCACGCTCCGCAAATTCAAGGATTCTTCAACATGCCAGTGGATCACCTCGATTCATCTGTCATTTTTATTCCATACATCAAATCACTTAACCTTGAAAGATTGGTGATTGCTGCACCGGATGTTGGAGCAAGTAACAGAAACAGAGAATACGCTAAAGTATTGGGTGTTCCAATGGTGATTTGCGACAAAGAGAGAAGAAAAGCCAATGAAATTGCAAGCATGACCATCATCGGTGACGTTACCGATATGGATGTTGTACTTGTAGATGACATTTGCGATACAGCCGGCACCTTGTCTAAAGCAGCTAAATTGATTAAAGACAGTGGCGCAAGATCTGTAAGAGCCGTATGTACCCACCCGGTATTGAGTGGCAAAGCTTACGAAAACATCGAAAACAGTGTACTCGAAGAACTGATCGTGTGTGATACCATTCCAATGAAGCAAACCAGCCCTAAAATCAAAGTGCTGTCTGTTGCACCACTTATCAGCAAAGCAATTAGAAATATCCATGAACACGGATCTATAAGTTCCTTGTTCAAACTTGATAATAGTTTCCAACCCAATTTAATTTAACCCAAAGAAAAATGAAAACAGTAGCATTAAGAGGCGATCTGAGAACCGAATTAGGTTCTAAAAGTTCTAGGGCGTTGAGAAACGAAGGTAAAGTACCATGTGTTTTATATGGCGATAATGAATTAGTTCATTTCTTCATCTATTCACCTGACTTCAAAAACCTCGTTTACACGCCAAACACGTACAAAGTACAATTGACCATTGAGGGCAAGAAGTATCAGGCTATCCTTCAGGATATGCAATTCCACCCTGTAAATGAAACCATTCTTCACGCCGACTTCTTGTTGGTTGATGACAAAAAAACAGTTACAGTGTCTATTCCCGTGAAAGTTTCTGGAAACTCTCCTGGTGTAAGAGCAGGTGGTAAACTGATCCAAAAGATCCAAAGATTGAAAGTAAGAGGTTTGATCAACAACATCCCTGACTTTGTTGAAGTAAAAATCGACAGTCTTGATCTTGGACAATCCATCAAAATCAAACACCTTGAAGTCGCAAACATCGAAGTTCTTGATTCTAAAGACAATGCAGTTGTGTCAGTTAAAATGACCAGAAACGTTGTTAAAGAAGAAGCTGCCCCAGCTAAGAAATAACTCTTTGTAAATCTCTTTAAAAGCCGATCGATGATCGGCTTTTTTTTATGCTATCAGGGTTTTAACCGCATGATTTTTTGTCAACCAATATGGCACTTCATTCAAGTGTTCAAACGCATCACTAACAATCAAATTTGCAGTTTTCCCAATACTGATGCTGCCATGCGTTTCCGAAATTCCCATGGCTTTTGCCGCATTGATGGTCAAAGCATTGAAACCTTCCTCAGGTAATACCCCATTGTATAAACATGCCAAGCTCCAAATGAACCATAAGTTGTAACACGGACTGCTGCCCGGATTGAAATCTGATGCTATAGCTACAGGTAAACCCTTATCTATCATCATCCTTACAGGTGTGTACGGTATTTTTAAAAAGAAAGAACTGCCAGGCAATGCAACAGGCATTGTTTCGCTGTTCAACAAGCAATTGATCTCCTCCTCTCCAACGTGTTCAAGATGATCTACCGATAATGCTTTATTTGCAACCGCAACCTGAACACCACCTGTAATCCCCAATTCATTGCCGTGAATTTTAGAACGAATGCCATACTTTTCAGCAGCTTTCAATATCCTGTCTGTTTCATCAGGATTGTAAAAACCTTCATCACAAAATACATCGATGAAATCCGCCAAGCCTTCTGAAGCTATTCTTGGCAACATTTCTTCAGTTATGATCTTGATATAGGCTTCGTGGTCTTGCTTATACTCTAAAGGAAATGCATGCGCCCCCAGAAAAGTAGATTTTATGGTGATCTGAAGATTCTCCTTAAGTCTTCTGATGACCCTCAACATTTTTAATTCAGATTCCAAACTCAAACCATACCCGCTCTTAATTTCAAGCGCAGTAGTGCCATGACTGATTGCACCCAAAGCATGCTGGTAAGCCTGTTCATACAGTGCATCTTCACTTGTATCCTTCAATTTTTTAGCTGAATTTAAAATGCCCCCACCTTGTGCTGCAATTTCTGCATAAGTCATACCCTTCAATCTCATCACATATTCATTGTGTCTGGGACCTGCAAATACCATGTGTGTGTGTGAATCAACAAAGCCGGGCATTAGCCATTTTCCTTTTAAATCTTTTGTCTCTACATTCAGCTGTGGGCAATCAGACATTTTACCGAAAGCTTTTATCAATCCATCTTCTACAAACAAATAGGCATCAGAAATTGAATTGACTTCCGACATTTCTTTACCCTTTAAACTCTGTTTCTGTGAATCCAGAATTCCGTTTAATTGTCCTATGTTTGTGAGCAGATATTGTTTTGAATGCATGATGAACTCTGAATTTTTAGATCGACCTGTGAGCAAAGGTAAAGAAGTTTTTATTGCCGACACAGCCCGTGTTATTGGAAATGTTACACTGGAAGATGAAGTGAGTATTTGGTTTGGTGCTGTGCTCAGAGGTGATGGCGATAAAATCCACATTGGAAAACGCTCCAACATTCAAGATCAGGCCACTGTACATGTCGACCCCGGATATCCTGTCAACATCGGCCCGGAATGCATTGTCGGTCATGGTGCCATTGTGCACGGAGCTACTCTTTCAAATAATGTATTGGTAGGTATGCATGCCACAATTCTCAATGGTGCAGAAGTTGGCGAATTCAGCATCATTGCAGCGGGTGCCCTAGTAACAGAAGGCATGAAAGTTCCACCATATAGTTTGGTTGCCGGCGTACCGGGTAAGATATTAAAAACAATCAATGATGTTCAGGTTGAAAAAATTCGAAAAAATGCCGAGACCTATGTCAAACTAAGCAAGTCGTATATTGGCAGCCGCTTTGATGGCTCTGAAAGCTAAAATTTACCAAAAAAATACTGTTCCGCAAACTTCTTGAAGCGGTCTTTGTCTTTGAATTTTTTAGGATTCAATAAAATCCCGGATTTATCCGACTCAAAAATTGACAAAAACGATGTTTTTCTTGCCTCCTGATGAAACAAAGATCTTGAATCGACAATCTGTTCATACAAATCAATATCATACGGCAAATAGCGATTTAATAACTTTAAGCCATAATTGTTTCTAATGTTCTCAGGATGCTCTTTGATTCCTTTCAAAAAGGATTGAGCAATATAATTCAAACTGTCTTGTCGCTTCCAGCTCCTTGGCTGGTAGTCAAATTGCTGCATTGGACAAACAGGTGCTAAATCAAAATTCAATAAACTGAACAATGGACGATGTTCCGGAATATCTAACAATCTGTTCTTATTGAGATCAACCAACATCAGTGACACTTCCGCATTTAAACCTCTGGTTCTGCCCGGTCTGCCCAAAATCTCAGCAGTATAAGTCAATTCACCTGTTTCAAATATGGAATACAATTGTCTGGCATTGTAGAGTTCAGACTGCAAACTCAAAACACTGTCAATACCAGCAATAACTACTATTTTCTTAGCTTTCAACAATTTTTCATATTGCGTTATGTCATTGAAAGACAAATAAAAATTACCGGTATTGGCAATAATAAATTTAGCACCTGTTACCACCAGATCCGGTGATTCCATAGACTCCGGCACAGAGAAATCAATGGTATTGACCAAATGTCTAACAGCATTTTGATCAAAGAACTCCACCTTAGAAAAATTCTTCAATTGTTTGTTCAATTGTTCTATGGTCGATTTTACATCCGGACACCAATATACATTGGCATCGTTCTTTTTCACATTCGTTTCAAACTCGAACAACAATTTATCCAGGTTCTCTGCAACTTTCCATCTGGAATAGGTCAGTCTCTTCTTTGCTAATTCCAAATCAACCACCTTACTCAGACTCCTGTTCAGTCTATTTATATAATCCTCGTGCGCTTCCCTGAATGTCATCATCAAAATACCATATTATCTATTAATCTTACCCCCTCTAACCAAACTGCAACCAAAATTACATTTTTCCCCTTTTTCATCCATTTCTTATTACTGATCAAACTGTCTGAATTGGCCAGATCGAAATACTCTATTTCCATTCCCGCCCTTTTTAAAATGTATGATCCATAGAACAAAGCATCCTTAGGTTCCACTTGCTGATAAAGGCTTTTCACTGCATTTAGTGCTTTGTATATGATCGCAGCGGTTTCAATACCTTTTTTACTTAATCTTGCATTTCTCGAACTCATGGCCAATCCTGATTCAGTACGGGAGGTTGGACAAAAGATCAGGTCTATTTCCTTAAAATAATGGTCTCTCAATTGCTTCACCACCATGCATTGCTGGTAATCCTTTAAACCAAAATAGGCTTTATCAGGCTTTACCAGATCGAAGAAACGGTGTACCACTTGCACCACGCCATCAAAATGGCCCGGTCTGTTTGGACCCTCAAAAACTTCATTCAAAACACCTAAGTCCAATTCAATTTTTTGATTGCCCTCAGGATATATTTCCGACTGTAGTGGAAGAAACAGCAGATCGCATCCGTGCTTTTTCAATAACTCTGAATCAGATTCTACAGTTCTCGGATAATGATTAAAGTCTTCCTTATTGTTGAATTGTTTGGGATTTACAAATATGGAAACAATGGTAAAATCATTCTCATTGCAACTCTTTTCAACCAATTGAATATGCCCCATGTGCAATGCTCCCATGGTTGGAACAAAACCAACTGTCGATTTTCCATGCTTCCATTCTTGGATCACATCCTGTAATTCCTTATTGGTATTTACTGACCTCAATTCATCTGCAAAGTAAATTGAAGCCTACTAAATAAAAAAAAGAATCAACCACCAATCTGTTGACAAAGTCAATTAAGTCTACTACTTCAAAGATTTAGATGATTTTAACTTATTCAACTTTATGATTTTTTTATTGAAATTTCTCACTCTGGCTATAAATGCGGGGGTAAGTGATTCATATTCCCTTTCAATGATGAATTCGATTTCAGGTATGATTTCCGGAAATTGATCCAAGTGTTTTTCAAGACAAGTCAAAGAAAATGCTCTGACTGCAATTTCCTCCTTGGGATTTTCAAAGAAACCAAATGCTACGTCAAGCAATTCAAACGACTGTTTGCCTTTTAGAATGACATATTGAAAGATCCTGATAAGGTTCCTTTTAATGGTGCCTTTTTGGGTTATTTTCAAACGATTGAGAATTTGAGCAGAAATTTTTGAATCAATGATCTCCGGTGTATATTCTGCCGCATGTGAAACAATCCACGAAGCAACAATAGCAGATCTATCATCTGATTTTAGTATCAGGCTCAGCAGTTCATTCAATAAATCAGAATCTGTAGAACAATTGTGAGCCAATTCTTTTACCCTCTTTACATTTCTGATGGTCTCTATTTCATTAAGCATAAAAAAAGTCCCGGAAAAATCCGGGACTTCAAATATATCAATTTATAAGATTTTTAACTTTAGAGAAATTATCTGACGATGAGTTTTACAACACCGTTAACAGATGATCCTTTTGCTGAAACAATGTATGTACCTGCAGACAAAGAAGAGGTTTCTAGAGCAATTTCTTGCTGACCTGCTTGAAGATCTGTGAAAACTTTGGTAAAGACTACTTTACCTGACAAATCATAGATTCTAATGGTAACCGCTTCGTTTTGCTTCAAGTTCAATTTCAAGGTTGTTCCATTGCTGGTTGGATTTGGATATGCCACCAAAGTGCTAGCTTTTGTTCCATTGGTTTTCACCATGTCAATACCGGTTCTGTATTCTTGGCACTCATAAAATCCTCTGCCATGTGTACCGGCATAGATAGAACCCGATCTGCCTTCTCTACCAGGGAAAGTGTATTGTCTAAGAGCAAGTACAGGCACTTTAGGGAAATTATTTGCAGCATTAGTTTGAGCGGTCCAAGTAGTTCCGCCGTTGTCTGTTGCATAAACACCTAAGTCAGTACCAACCATGAACACATTTGAATTTTTTCTTTCAATGAATCCATCATACACCGGCATAGCAGGTAAATTACCTGACACGTTGGTATAAGTTGGTGAGCTCAACATATCTGTTCCTTTGAAAACATAACCTGAACCTCCATAATTACCAAGTGTGATCAAGGCAACATCGTTGTCTCTTGGATCTAAATTCACTGAAGAGATAGCTCTTCCACTTGAATTGAAGCTGAGATTTGTAATGGTTATTCCAGGAGGTATAGATGTAGGATTCGACCATTTGTCATAAGTAGCAGTATTCAAACCATCTATTCTATAGATACTGGTGCTATTTGAAATGAAAACAGATGAACCGTCAATGGTTGGTTCAATGTCCCAAACCTGACCATTTCCATGACCGGTAGCAATTAGATACCATACTGGTTCTTTTTGGAAATTGGTAACATCAGTACCCATCCAAATTTGTCCATTTCTAGCCAAGAACAATCTATCCGGAACTGAATCATAGATAGGATCTTCCCACAATCTGAATTTAGCATTAAATGGTGCCCAGTTGCTACCATTACTGTGTTCACAGTATTTGCTTGTATCTGACAAACTGATGAATACTTTAGATATCCTTCTGTCCCAGATACAGCTTTGTGATTTACCAAAATCTCTAGATCTGGTTACATTGCCATAATAAGTTTCTGAAATGATGATGTTGTTGCTGTGAACAGAAATTTCTGATTGAAAACCATCACCACCTTTGATCTCAACAGCAGATTTTTTTGTATTACCGCTTTTGTTGATGTACTGAGTTCCATTATCCTGTGTACCTCCAACAACATTGCCATCATAATCAGCAGCAACTGCATAGAATTGAGTGGCATTGAAACCGAAGTTTTTAGGAGTAAATGTTTTCAAATTATCTGAACTGAAGAACAAACCGCCATCGTTACCACAAATCAATGTTGGTACTGTGGTGGTCATATCCCACTCTAAAACGTGTTTATCAGCATGAACATAAGCTGGATTTGCACCACCAAAGTCATTCAAAGAAGCAATGTATCTTGGGTTATTACCAAGTTTCCATTCTGCTAATGAAGCACCACCCATGATGATGTGGTTCTTATCTTTAGGATTAACGGTTAAGACGTTGTTATAATAACCTTGAGGACTTGTTAAGCCTGACACCAAAGGATCAAAGTAGACAGTACCCACACCAATGATCATCTCAAAATTGTCACCACCGTCTGTACTTCTGTATACACCACTAAGTTTAGAATCACCGCCACTTGCCATGAAATAAACATAATTAGGGTCTTCAGCAGAAATGGCTATGGATGCTCTTGAAATAGAAGCGCCGGTAGGAGTAATTATTTGCCATGATTGGCCTCTATCTTTACTTCTAACAATTGCGGACACTGATTGAGCATAAACGTAACCATTAGAAGCAACTTTCACTTCTTTACTGTTACCAGCTCTTGATTGAGTCCAGGTCAAACCATCATCAGAATATTTGATACCTGTTGAAGTAGAAGCATAAATTCTTGAACCACCACTTTTTTCGGAAGCCATAGAATTAATGGTTCCAAAATTACTGCTGGCAACTACTCTTGAGAAAGTTCTACCTCTGTCAGTTGAACGGAAAATACCAGCTCCCGGAAAACCCGGAGTACCGGTTGAAGTTCCTGTAATAGATACAAAATCACCTTCACCTGTTCCATAAACAATGATGCCATCGGTGTTTTGAGCAATACAGTTAACGTTCAGATTTTCCTGAAAATCATTAACTGGTGCCCAAGATGCACCTCTTGAAACAGATCTGAAAAGACCACCACTCACGCTACCAACAAACATGATAGAAGGAGTGTCTTTGTCTTGTAAGAATGCTCTTGTACGTCCTCCAACATTGTCGGGACCCAATTCATTCCATTTAGAATTAATAACACGCTTAACGGGCATTTTCATAGATGCCTCTATGGCATTTAAGTACTCCTGAGGACTTACAGTTCCGGTTAAAACGTTTGAACGTAAACTGTTGAAATACTCAGACATACCCGCAGCGATTTTACCACCGGCGATTTGAAACTTCATGACCTCTTCGATTTTAGAAGCTTCACGCGGCTTGTAAACGCTTGCCTTGAATGATTGGGTACTTATTCCAACCACCGCGGCGGCAGCCAATACAAAAACAAAAAATAATTTATTCTTCATAATATAGATGTAAACAATTTTCAAAGTTAATTTTTTTTCCTAAATTGGAAAATAAAATTTATATGTGTTTTTCGGCGTGGTAAGAAGACCTCACCATTGGACCGCTTTCAACGATCTTAAAGCCTTTGGACTCACCTACTTCTTTGAACATTTTGAATTTATCAGGAGTTACGAACTCTGCTACTTCCAAATGCATTTTTGTAGGTTGCAAATATTGACCTAGTGTAAGAACATCACAACCGTGACTCACCAGATCATCCATCGCCTTGAATACCTCTTCTTCGGTTTCTCCCAGACCCAACATTATGCCACTTTTGGTTCTTCTGCCTCTTTCTTTGGTCCTTTTGATCTGTTCCAAACTTCTTTCATACTTGGCTTGAGGTCTAACTATCCTGTATAATCTTTCTACAGTTTCCATGTTGTGACTCACCACTTCAGGTTTTTCATCAATTACCATTTCAAGCAAATCCCAATTGGCTTTAAAGTCCGGTATCAATGTTTCCATCGTAACGCCCGGATTCTGGAGTTTAACCTCGCGAATGGTGGCTGCCCAAACACCTGCACCCTTGTCCTTTAATTCATCTCTATTGACAGATGTAATGACAGCATGTTTTACTTTCATCAAACGTATGGCTTCCGCTACACGTTGCGGTTCATCCAGATCATACTCATTTGGTCGGCCGGTGGCGACCGCACAAAAAGAACAACTTCTGGTACAAATATTTCCCAGAATCATGAAGGTTGCCGTACCGGCTCCCCAACATTCTCCCATATTTGGACATTTGCCATCTTCACAAATGGTATGAAGTTTATGCGTTTTAACAATTTGTTTTACTTCGGTGTAGTTTTCACCAATAGGAATTTGAATTTTCAACCAATCCGGTTTAACCCTTTTGGTTTGCTTTTCTTTTACAATCTCAGACATGGATGCTAATAGGATTCTCCGATTGCAAAACTAATATAAAATGAAGAATAAAAGAGCTTATTTTTAATCCCATACATCAATTCTGGCCTAGATGGAAAACAATCCAACATTACGCCCATTTCCAGAGATTTATAACCTGCAGAATAATATCCCCAATTGAAATCCGCTCCTGCTTTCATTGAAAACCCGGCTAGCATCTTGGTCTCGTTCATCCCTTTGGTAAATGAAGAATAGCCACTTATTCTGTCTGAGGGAATTGTGTATGGATTGTAACGAACAGCCACTGATATATATGAATTTGGAAGATTTGGATCTACCATTTCAACATCCACATAATTGGGTTTTAACAAGCCAATGGTGGGCCCTAATCCAATAAAACCGTTTATACCAATATTGTTTTTATTGATCTTATCTGCCAAAACTTTGTGTACGCCTATCATAGGTCGAATGGCATACAAACGATTGACTTTCCCATAAATGTAGGAAGTGGTATTGATCATTCTTTGATTGATGATCAATTTCTCTTTTACGTTTTTCACACTGGTCATCGAAAAATCAAACATGTAGCTGAGGTCTCTTCTCCAAGGATGTGTGTATCGAAAAGTTGGCCCATAACCATTAGGGCTTAGATGCAATCCAACTTTGTAGGTTTCGTAATCAGGAACGATATCTGTTAAACTTTGCCCCTTGAGATTTAAAAACAAAAAACAGATCATTAGTGAGATCGCACTACTTAAATGTTTCCTATTTTTGCAACGATTAATCAAAATTGAAATGAGTACTTCAAAGGTAATATATTTAAACGATTTAAGGACAAGTGCTGAACACATTGCTTCAAAAAATTCAATCATTACAGACGCTCCGGTTGACAACCATGGCAAAGGTGAAGCTTTTTCCCCAACCGATTTAGCAGCTACTTCATTGGGAAGCTGTATGATAACCGTTTTGGGCATCTATGCTCAAGCTAACGCCATTGATATGAAAGGCACTACTGCAGAAATAACTAAAATCATGAGCAAGGAAGGTCCGCGAAGAATCGTTGAAATCATAGTGGATCTTATCATTCGAACCACTGAAGAAATGGACGAAAAGCAAAAAACAATTTTGGAACGCGTGGCAAGAACCTGCCCGGTCTCATTGAGTTTGCATCCTGACATCCATCAGGACATTAGAATTAGTTTTGTAAAATCTTAAGTTGGTCCAGGATCTGATTGACATCGATCTCATTGTGACTGCTGTGAAATCTGCAATCGCCTGATGAAATGATCAACATTTGAGGAGACTCATGCTGAATCTCAAAATCTGTAGCAATTTGATTGGAAATTTCCCTGTAATTTATCAAATCCAGATAATAGGCTTTTACCGGAACATTGATCATGTTCCATTTTCTTTCCAGTCTGTCTTTGACCATGCTGCTGATATTGCAGCGCGTACTGTGTTTGAAGATTACAATTGGCGTAATAAGAGATTCTAACTTGATTTGCTCAAGTTGATCTGCCGATTGCAGTTCAGACCAATTCAACATTGATCAGGCTATGAAAGTTGTTGGTTTGGAATTAACTTTGCCGACTGATGGACAACTGTCTCTTCTGCCACCGCATGAAGAAATGAATACCACTGACAAGATTAAAACGATTGCAATTTTTATTTTTCTCATTTTTATAATAAATACAAAATTAAAGCCAAACTATCAGATAAAGAAATAAATTTTTTGTTCGAGCAAGCAATTTTGCTCGGACCTGATCGATTTTTATTCAAGCACCATAGTGAGTATGGTCAATTGGCTGCGGATATTGCCACGATTCAACAGCTTGGAAAATCGCTGTCAGATAAATTACCTCAATTTGCCGAGAATAAGTGCTTAATAAACAGGAGAGCCTTTGAGCAATGTACATCTGAGGCAGTAGCAAATTTCAAAGCCAATTTATTTTCCGGAAATGAATTATTGGTTTTAGGTTCAGGAATAGGCATCGATGAAATTGCCTTTTCTAAGCGTTTTGATCAAATCACTTCAATTGAACCTTCTAAAGAATTAAATGAATATTCTGAATTTAATTTCAACAAATTACATATTTCAAATATTAATAGGATCACTTCCACTGCAGAAGAATTTATACATCAATCAGACAAACATTATGATTGCATTTATACTGATCCGGACAGAAGAAATGGACAAAGCAGACAGATCTTATTGAAAGACCATCAACCCAATGTGATTGAGTTGTTGCCAGGCATCAAAAAAAGATGTAAAAAATTAATCATAAAATGTTCGCCTTTATATGATTATGAGATGTCAATTAAAGAATTGACTTCAGTAAGTGATATCTATGCCATCAGTCTGGATGGAGAAATGAAAGAACTACTATTGGTATGCAATTTTGAGAATCAGTCTTTAGAAACTCAATTACATTGTGTAGACATAGATTCCAGGGCAAGTAAGCAAATTAGCTTTCCTATAAATGTGAAAAATGTTCCCGAATACGGCGATCATTTATCAAGCACCTTTTTTTATGAAGCCGGTGCAAGTTTGGTGAAAATGAGAATGCATCACAACTATGCTTATGGCAAACAACTTTCATTGTATGACAAACTGGTGCCATTTTATCATTCATCAATTGATGATCAAAACTTTATTGGAAGAAAATTCGAGATCATCTCAAGCATGATCTATAAAGGATCTGATTGTATGAAATACCTCGAAGACAATCGGATATCAAAGGCCAACATAAAAGTTAGAGGGCTCAATTTTGATACAGAAGCTGCCAGAAAAAAATTAAAACTAAAAGATGGTGGCGAACATTACATTTTCATTTTCCCTTACAAAGGAGAGAAATTGATGCTGCATTGCAAGAAGTAAGTGATTATGCGTTTACAATCTTGATATAAGATTCCAAAGCTTTAACAATTGATGGATTGTCTTTTGTTGGAGCAGGGATATTACAAATCAGATTGTATTCCAAAATAGCCCTTTGGGTACTTTCTCCAAAAGCTGCCAATCTTGTATTGTTTTGTTTGAAGTTCGAGAAATTATCAAATAAGGATTTAATATCTGCCGGACTAAAAAACACGATCACATCATAAAACACATTCTCAAGATCACTTAAATCTGCAGAAACGGTTTTGTACATTGTACTTTCTACAAAGTTCAGTTTGTTCTTTTTAAAGAAATCCGGAATAGTAGATTTCCTAATATCAGAACATGGGAACAAATACTTTTCAGTTTTGTGGTT
>DASWYG010000446.1:0-6140 GCA_036405075.1 Bacteroidia bacterium
TTGATCATTCAATACTTGATGGTTTAAACCCACAAAATCATCTATGAACAAACTTTCCAAATTTCTTATTGCCGGCATTGCTGCTTTTTCAATTAATTCCATGCTATCAAGTAATAAGGAAAAACCAAATCCAACACAACCAACCCCTGAACCTGATAAAGCCCCACCTGTAAAAGTGGCAAATGCTAACTTAATTCTCAAAATTGGCTCTAAAGGATATGAAGTTCAGTTGTTGCAACAAAAACTTGGAATAAGTCCAGATGGCATTTTTGGGTCAGAGACTCAAACTTCACTTAAGAGTGCAACTGGCTTAATATCCATTACTCTGGCCAAGTTTGAAAGCGCAAAATCTGCGTATCAATCTACTTTAAGTAAAGAGGCACTTAAGGCAAAATATGAAGCGGCCTTTCCAATCACTAAGCAGGTTATTGCTCTTGTGGAATTTGAAGCATATGTATCAGTATATAGAAATGGAAATTGGTTTTCAACTGATTTGGATGGTAAACAATTACCAAGTGTTACATTCAAAAAAACTGCGCAAGTGGGGGCAGTTTATAGTTTTGACTATCAAGATCCATCTATAGTGATTATAGCCTTACCCTATCAAGTTCCTCATAATGTTTATAGGATTCCACAAAATCAAAGTTACAACAAAATACGTGTTAAAGCCTCTTGGATAAAGTAATACCCAATCATCTGAAATTTACTGATCATGTTGCTGAATTGATTAGAGAGAGTATCAACTCTGAGCATAAAAACACTTTAAGAAAGGATAATCTTGAAAAACTAGCATTAAAATACGGCATTGGTGATAAAACTCATGTTAAGGAACTTGCTGAACTAGCCGTTATATGTATTGCAAGAGAAATTGCACTTAGCAATGGGACGGTTGATGAAAAATACACACGTATAATCGAGTTGTATGAGCATCAACCAAACCTTTCCCATCGTAGCAGTCAGAGCATGATCTATCAACAATACAGCACCCCAGCCCCCATTTCCTTTATTGCAGGTGCTTGGTGTCAATCTGCTTTAAATACAGAAATGATAAAAAAAGATTTTACAAAACAAAAGCAAAAATCTTATCCTTCGTTTGTTAAAGTATTTGAACCTAGTGCCGGGAATGGTCTATTTACAATCTGCTTTGAACCTTCAACTGTTTGGGTCAATGAAATTGACAGCTTCAGAAGATCGTTATTAAGTACTCAAGGGTTTAAAAAAATTACAGATAAAGACTCAAGCATTCCGGGTAATTTTTCTGACTTAGAAAATAAATTTGATGTTGTTATTTCAAATCCTCCATTTGACAAACTTTTAAGAGATATAAAATTCAATGGGACAGATTTTGGTGTGCTGGATCACATCATGGCTGCAATTGCTCTAGAAACATTAAAGCCTGATGGAAAAGCAGCGGTAATAGTTGGTGGGCATACTGAGTATGATGATTTGGGTAGAATCAAAGCTGGAAAGAACCGAAAATTCATTAATTATCTTTATAAACACTTCAATGTATTTGACATCATCAACATTGACGGTAAACTATATTCAAAACAAGGTACAAGTTTTAACATCAGGTTGATTCTAATCGATGGAAAGAAGAAGAACAAAGGCGGATTTGCACCATTACTTCAAGACCTTGAACCCTTCAAGCAAAATACAGTAAGTAGTTTCAAGCAACTACAAGAAAGAATTTTTACATCAAACACCAATTTATTAAACACAGTGACAACAGACCAAGATTTTCAAAAGTGGTTCAAAGGAAGTAAAATCGTTGACAAAAATGGTAAACCGCTTATAGTTTATCATGGAACAAATCAAAGATTTGAGAAATTTGACAAATTAAAAAAAGGAAGTAATACAGGCTGGGCAAATACAATTTATGGCTTCTTCTTTATAGAAGATAAAAAATTAGCTGAAAATTTTGCCGTCGAAAATGGTGGTGGAGATATTATAATAAGTGCCTACTTAAATATTAAAAAGCCAATTGACCTGACAGTTGAGGGTATTTTTAGTTTACAGGATCAAGCACCAACGCTGGCAAAAATATTCTTTGGTAAAACCTTGTCACCCAAAAAGGCACTCCAAATGATTGATGATGAGATAGGGCTTGGTGAAATGGATGATCTAAGGGATGAACTCAATACCGAAAGAGCCAGACAAATCATTATGAAAGACGGGTATGATGGTATCATCTCCAATTTTGGTGATAACAACAAAGAATATATTGCCTTTGAGCCAGAACAGATCCAAATCACAAACACCCAAAATCAGAACAGTACATTAGAACTTGAAGCCCAGGCGCTTCTTTTGATTCAAAGTCAAGAACTTGATCTAAATAATGATGCTCTTGGAATGGCCTATACCCCTGTTTCTGACAGCTGCAACAAGTTAGATGTTTCAGTTCCAGATAGCATGGCTTTTGAGACGCACGACGCTCTTAAAAAGATGCAAATTGCCGTTGGCGGTGATGTAACAGCCTGCGTGCAAAAGAAACTTCAATATGCTTCAAAAATTGAACTTTGTAAGGCACTGGCTGCCGAACAGATCGATGCTGTAGCAACTGCAATCTATAACATTGAGCAGAAAGGTCAAGGTATTATCATTGGAGACCAAACAGGAATAGGAAAAGGAAGACAAGCAGCGGCAATTATTCGTTATGGTATAATTCAAGGAATGATACCAATATTTCTGACAGAAAAGCCAAATCTATTCTCTGATTTGTATCGAGATATGGTTGGTATTGGTTCTGACCAATTCAAGCCGTTTATTGTCAACGCCAAAGAAGGTAAAACCAATGTAAAGAGCGAAGAAGGTGAAATTGTGTACATGGCTCCTGAAAAGAAAAACCAACAGGATATTTTCAACGCTCCTGCTAAACTCAAATCCTACGATTACGTCATGTCAACATACTCACAATTCAACCGAAATGTAATTGATGAGAATGGCACAGAAGAACTAGATTCCAAAGGCAAATTTCTTAAGACAATTTGCAAGGATAGCATTCTTATTTTAGATGAGAGCCACAATGCAGGTGGTGAAAGTAATATCGGTAGGTTTCTGACCAAATGTGTTCAACTAACAAAAGGCACAGTGTTTCTAAGTGCCACATTTGCCAAACGTCCAAGCAATATGCCGATTTATTCTACTAAGACAGCTTTGCAAGACTGTAATTTGAGTCATGAGGAATTTATTAAGGCATTTGAAAAGGGCGGAGTTGCTCTACAGGAAGTTGTCAGTGCACAATTGGTACAAGAAGGTCAAATGATTCGAAGAGAACGCACTATAGACAATCTTGAAGTCAATTACATTACCCTGAACCAAAGTGCTATGGAACATACTGCCATAGCAGATAAAATCACTGCCATTATGCGCAGAATTGTTGTTTTTGAGGAACAATATATTGAGGGACTTGTTGAGGCCGAAGATAAGATCATTGCCACTTCCCAAGGTCAAGCCAAAAAGACCAAGGGAACATCAAAGGCTGGTGTATCTAACTCTCCATACTTCAGCAAATTGTTCAATGTCATCAATCAGATGCTTTTTTCTATTAAAGCTCCGGAGGTGGCTAATCATACAATCAAGCAATTAAATGAAGGCAAGAAAGTGATCATTGCCTTTTCAAGTACAATGGGTGCATTCCTATCAGATGTTGAAATCGGCTCTGTAATCAATGCCGATTTTTGCGAAGTATTAGAAAGAGGACTTAAAAATACCCTTCGTTATACGGAAACCGACGCTGAAGGGAAACCTACCCATAAATACTTCAGTGTTTCCAGTTTGAGTCAATCTGGCCAAATGGAATACTCTAGCATTATGCAAGACATAAAAGTTGCAAGTACCGGAATTACAGTCTCGCCAATTGATATTCTTATTCAGACAATTCGTTCAAGTGGTTTTTCAGTTGCCGAGGTGACTGGTCGGGACAAAGAACTTCAATACAATTTTTCGCAGAAGCAAGTTCAGGAAATTCAAGATAAGCAGGCGGCTAAATCAAGCAAAGGGAAGAATGTGAATAAGGATTCTGATGAGCTGGGTAAAACAACTTCTTCGCTCAAACAAAATACAATGGCTTTGGTACTTTCAAGAAAGAAGGAAGATGCCAAAGATTCTTTCAGGAGATTTCAGAACAATGAAATAGATGTTCTGCTGATCAATCAATCCGGCTCTACAGGGGCTAGTGCCCATGCAATTCCAACAAAGTCAGTCCCGGCACACCAAGTCAAACAAAGGGTAATGATTTTTCTTCAGCCTGAATTAGACATAAATCGTCAAGTTCAGAAAATGGGTCGTATTAATCGCACAGGTCAAATCTTGCTTCCGCAATATGACTACATGACCTCTATCATTCCAGCAGAGCAAAGACTCATGATGATGCTTCAAAAGAAGATCAAAAGTCTGGATGCCAATACATCATCCAACCAAAGTAATTCGAGCAATTTGATCGATGTTCCGGATTTCTTGAATAAGTATGGTGACAGAGTGGTGTTTGATTATCTTGTAAGTAATCCAAGAATCAACAAAATGATTGGTGATCCTGCTGAAATATTAGAGAATCAAGATGAGGCAAAAACGCCGAGTGCGGAAAAACTGGCGGATCTTTCTCACAAGGTCTCTGGGAGGATTGCCATTCTCTCGGTAAAAGATCAAGAACACTTTTATAGCAATGTTTTGGATGAATATGCAAAATATGTAACCTCATTAAAACAACAAGGCAAATATGACCTTGAAATGGAGACTAAGAATTTTGAGGCCCAAGTGCTTGAAAGTACACCTGTTTTTATCAACCCCAATCCGGGTAAATCAGTTTTCGCCAATCATTCATTCTTAGAAAAAGTAGAGATCAACAATCTAATCAAACCATATAGCCAATTTGAAGTTAAAGAACGTATTGATAAGGCAATAGAAGGGTTTAGTACTCCAACGGACTATTGTCAATATATAATCGATCAAATCGAATCTTTTGCGTCAAAAAAACTTGAAATGATGAAGACTGAAATTGAAAAAGATTTTGAATTGAAAATTGCCAATATTTCCTCTGAAAAAGGATTTTTAAAACTTGAGACTGATCAGGAAAGGGAAATGTACTTAAAGGTTCGTAAATCTGCTTTAGAGAGCGGTTTAGATGAAAAAACAAAACTAGAAACCAACAAATATGACAATCAGATCAATTACATTGTCTCGACTATAAGATTTTTTACGCCAGGAAAGTCCGTTCTATTTCCAACTGCTACATTCGAATCTGGAGCAAGTTATACCAAGGCAATCTTTCTGCAATTCGATATTAACCTAAAAAAGGAGAATCCCTATACTCCGGGTAATATCTACCTTTCATTTGCCTTGAGCGATTCCAACAGGCATTTTGATGTGAATCTTGCCAATGAAGGCAGAGATCAGTTAGATATGTGCAAGGGTAATAGTTATAACATACAAACCAACTACTTATCTGATTGGACAGAGTTGTGCTCTAAGTCAAACAAGAATAGAGTCGAACGTTATTTGATAACTGGAAACTTGCTTCAAACCATAACAATGAAGGACTATAGCAATGGCAAACTGGTCAATTACACAGTAATGGGTGGTGGAGTCTCTAAAGGCTATATACTACCGGATAAATGGCTGCCAGATTTTGAACTCAATTCATCTAGCGGAAAAGCCAACATAGAAGTACCCGTTCCAGTTTTTATGGCCAGAGACTTCATCAAAAAGAATGCTTCAAGCAGAAATCCGATTAAAACCAATACAGTTGTCTCTTTCGCCAGAACTTTTAGCGGAGTATTTACAGTGAATGTTCCCAGAAGTAAACAGCAAGGCGGTTTCATATTGATGGATCATAATTTACTTAAGCTAGTGGATGGAAACAATTTCAATACTCAAGGAAACCTGATGGTAGCCACCTGTCAGGAAGGCAAGATTGATGGCATTTTAGAGCATTTGCAGTCAACTCATAAGCTAAATGTTCTCGTAAGTTCAGAGCAGCTAAAATCCATTGAAATTCCTAAAGGAATTACACCAGAGATCCAAAATAAAATCTTTCATGTCACTCCGGCAGCCATATTGACACCAAATTTAGATGACGAAATAGCTATGCTTGAACTTGAAGCTGAGGCTCTAATTCTAATACAAATGCAGGAACTTGAACT
>DASWYG010000447.1:0-14218 GCA_036405075.1 Bacteroidia bacterium
TTAACAAAAAAAACCCCGAATGAATCGGGGTTTAAATAATATGATTTACAATTGGACTTTATTTCCAATTAATCTTTCTTTGGTGGTTTTGCAATTGAATCCCTCATTTCGGTATCGGCTTTAAGGTTCATCATTTTGTAGTAATCCATTATACCCAAATTACCATTTCTGAAAGCTTCGCTCATTGACTTAGGAATTTCTGCTTCTGCTTCAATCACTTTGGCTCTTGCTTCCTGAGCTTTGGCCTTCATTTCTTGTTCCAATGCAATTGCCATGGCACGACGCTCTTCAGCTTTTGCCTGGGCAATGTTCTTATCTGCTTCAGCTTGGTCCATTTGTAATTTTGCCCCAATGTTTTCGCCAATGTCAATGTCTGCAATATCAATTGAAAGAATTTCAAAAGCAGTACCGGCGTCCAATCCTTTAGCCAAAACACCTTTGGAAATTCGATCCGGATTTTCCAAGACCTCTTTGTGATTTTGGGCTGAACCGATAGTAGTTACAATACCTTCACCTACCCTTGCCAAAATGGTTTCTTCACCGGCACCACCCACCAATTGAGCAATGTTTGCACGAACCGTTACACGGGCTTTGGCTATTAGCTGAATACCATCTTTAGCAACAGCTGATACAGGAGGTGTATCGATTACTCTGGGATTTACACTCATTTGAACAGCATCAAACACATCTCTACCTGCAAGGTCAATGGCAGTGGCTGCTTTAAAATCCAATGGAATATTCGCTTTATCAGCACTGATCAACGCAGCAACAACTTTAATGACATTACCTCCGGCAAGGTAGTGAGCTTCCAGCATATCGCTGTTGATCACCAAACCGGCTTTAGTGGCATTTACCATTCCTTTTACTATGATTTCCGGAGGTACTTTTCTCCATCTCATGAAGATCAAATCGAGCAGTGAAATTTTCACTTTTGAAAGTATGGCAGAAAACCATAATCCCAATGGCACGAAATAAAGAAAAATAAAAAAGACGATGATTGCAACGATGATTCCTCCGGCACTTAAAAAGGCGGGGTTAATTTGCAGAATGTTCATACTGATAATTGTTTGACGTAAATTTTGTTGTTTTCAATTTTTATAACTTCCACCAGAGCGCCTGAATCTATGAGTTCGCCCATACTTGTGACTTCTATACTGATGTTGTCCATCACCATTCTGCCCATAGGGCGCAGAGCGCTGCTGGTATAGCCGGTATCACCAATTTTCACATCCGGCAATTGATTCACTTTTCCTTCAACACTGCTGTGCAATGACACTCGATCCCACACACCACTTTTAACCGCAATTACAATACAAGCGATCAAAAGCAGAATCAATCCTGCCAAGGCCAAATGCCCTGATCTTTGACCGTACTCCTGATAGATCTTGTACAATGCATATACCCAAGCTATACCGCCCAATAAACCGGTAATAAAACCAGGAGTGACAAACAGTTCGAGTAAAATAAGCACTAGTCCGAGGAATATTAATGCGATGATGAGTGCTGTGAGCATACTATTAGAGAGTTGAAAGTGTTTTTTTAACTGCTTCAAGATCCGGCACATCACCTGCTGATTCTAAAACTTCAGCATAGCGAATGATTCCTTCTTTGTCTATTACAAATGCCGAGCGTTTTGCAACACCCAACATGTCCAACACAAAATTATCGTAATATGAACCATAAGCCTGACAAACTGTTTTATTGAAATCACTGAGCAAATCGAAATTAATGTTTTGCTCTGCTTTGAATTTATTAAGCGAGAAAACCGTATCAACTGAAATACCCAACACTGTGGTGTTCAAATTGCCGTAACTGCTGATATCATCTCTAACACCACACAATTCAGCTGTACAGGTAGAAGTAAATGCTAATGGAAAAAACAAAATCACTACATTTTGTCCTCTTAATGATGACAATTCTATTGCTTGTTTCTCAGTGTTGTAAAGTTTAAAATCCGGGGCTTGGTCGCCAATTTTCAATTGAGTCATTTTCTTATATTATATTGCACGAATCTAGCGAATATTGATTTGATTTGTAAAAAAAAATTGAAGTTTCGACCAAGATATCTGCTTTACCTATTAAGTGCCTTGGCATTGTTTAATTTTGCTAAATGGTCCATCCATTTTATTTCATCAGAATACCGGCCACTCGACTTCAGAACCTATTATCTGGCAGGTGAAGCCTATCAAGCCGGCATGAACCCTTGGGATGAAAAAGCTTCAGAACAAATATGGCAGTCTTATGATTCATGCACTACCGGAGAATGGAAAACCGGCATAGGCATTCCCCATGCTGCCGTTGTGTATTCACCTCAATTCATTTGGTTTTTCAAACCATTCAATGCGTTTGAATTCACTAGCTCCAAATGGCTACAATTTGGTTTGAACATCATTTTTCTCTTTGGAATTTGTTACTTGATCTCCAAACTTAATCCGCTTTTAAAACTGCATCAAATTGCAATTGCTCTTGCCGCTTTTAGAGGTACCTGGTTTGCATTGGACAATGGACAACCCATCATTGCTGTAAGCTTTATCATACTATTGGCTTTATACTGCAGCCGTGAAAAAGAAAAACCACTGTTAAGTGGATTGTTATTGGGAATAATTGGTTTCAAATTCACCTTACTGATTCCAATTGTGATTTGGTTATTATTGAATAGACGATATAAAACCATTGTCATGATCATATTAACAGGTTTATCCTTGAATCTGCCAATAATCATTTTTCACAAAGCCTACTTATATACATGGATAGACAATATGGACCGAATGTGGATGTACATCAACTCAGGTGAAACCAATGGACTTAGCATCATAAATTGCAACGCAATTGCAAACATCGTTAAGGTTGATGTAAGTGTATTAAAACCACTTTCAAGTGTTATTTACCTCAGTTCATTCGCCTATATTTTCATAAAATTAAAACTCAAAAAGATTGCATATCACGAAGCATTGTTTCTATTGGCATTAACAGAAATTTGTTTTGGACAACATTTGATGTACGACCTTTTGTTGCTCATCTCAATTTTTGCGATTACAGATTTCAAACAAAACATTTGGATCACTTGGCCATTGATATTGGCATTAACATTTCCAATCGGCTCACTGGCAGAAAAGATTAATTTTCCTGAATTGAACTATGTATTACCATTTGCCCTACTGGCTTACTGGATTTATGTTCAAAGCACCTTACCGCCGAGTAAATACAAAGAAATAAAGAATCCGAGTTGAACCAGATAAACCACCAAAGACAGTTTATTGACCGGAAATTTGATGGACTTGATGAAAAGGTATTGAAAAACAAAACCTGAGACGAACCAACCAATGTAATTGTGCAATGGCACTTTAACTGAATCCCAAGCCCACATACCATACCTGATTGCAAAAGGTTCAATGAAATAATCTAGAAGCACCATTAAACAGGCTGCGACAAAACTTACTAAAACGGCATCTTTTGCAATGGTTTCTGCTACTTGTCTGGTGATATAAACTGTGGTGATCCAGGTAAAAAACATCATGATGGGTGTGCGCCAAAACCCAAACCCGAGTGTAGGACCATAAAAATAAGCACCAAAAACCAAACGGGTAGACACACCAATGACTTCTAACATAAAGCCTGATGCACCAATCATAAAAAGCGCTGCCACAAATTCTTTGCTCCATTTCTTATGAAATACCATGAGCAATAAAAAAGTAAAAAGCAGATTCACCCAAATGAGTCGAGGCATAAATTTGGCAGTAACAGAAAAAGAAAAACCGGCTATACCAACCAAATAGACGATGGCCAAAATCCATCCTGCAGTCATGGGTTTAATGTTCAGCTTCATCTCACCACCAAGTCGTTTACAGCTTCATAACCCAAGGCTTCGTTGATGAGCCTTATTGCATTATCCTTGTTGTAAAGAAACTCATTTTTTATAATGGAAGAATTGAAATATACATGAAGTTCAGCCCCTTTAATGTACAGTCCGGTTGTGTGCTCAGCAATCACTTTGCCCATGATATTGGCCCACTCCTGTTTGATTACACTTTCTGTCAATCCTTTGTTGATCCTTTTATCGGAGATCAAAAGATTGATGGCTTCTTCAAGAGTAAAACTGTGATTGGTTTTTTTTTGCATGGTTTACAACTCTACGAAATTGATACTTTTACTGACATTTTCAAAATGTTTTCTAACCCTCTCAGGATGAGTATCGGTTAATATGATCTGACCGAATTCTTCAGAGCACAGTAAATCGATTAATTTTTGAGCGCGCTCACTGTCAATTTTCTCAAACATATCATCCAATAACAGTATTGGTTTTGAATCCAACACATCATTAAAGAATCTGTATTGTGCCAATTTTAGAGCAAACACAAAAGATTTACTTTGTCCTTGAGAACCAAATCTTTTAAGAGGAAAACCATCAATTTCAAATTCAATGTCATCTCTGTGAACACCAATAGATGTGCGTTCCAAAGCCAAATCCTTGTCTATTGAATTATTGAGAAGCGTTTCAAAATCAGCAGTATTCAATTCACTTCGGTAATGAAACCTTACCCGTTCGGTACCTGAAGAAATACCTGGATAAATGGTATTGAAATAGTCATTCAACTTCCCCAAAACCTCTGCCCTCTTTGCATGTATGTAATTACCTGATTGAACCAAACGCACATTGAAACTTTCCAATATGATGGCATCAAAATGTCGGTGTTTGGCAAACAACTTCAATTGTGCATTTCTTTGATCCAGCACTTTGTTGTATTCACTCAAATTATTGAGATAAACGCGATCTGTCTGACTGATACAAATATCAAGAAATTTCCTTCTGACATCGCTGTGACCGATCACCAATTCAACGTCATCGGGTGTTATCATAACAACATTCACCAATCCGATATGGTCAATCAGTTTATCGTACATCTTATCATTTCGTTTCAATCTTTTTTTCTTTCCTTGCTCTATGGTCATTTGCAAATCATATCGATTGGCATTGGAAAAAACCGCATTGATGGCACACAAAGACTCGCCATGCTTTATGAGTTGATAGTCGGTTGGATTGAAATAGCTTTTACATGTACTGAGCATATATACCGCATCCAGTACATTGGTTTTACCTTTGCCATTGTTGCCAATGATACAAGTGACATCAGCATTGAAATCGAGCTTCAGGTCTGCATGATTCTTGAATTGGTAGAGTGAAATCTGGTTTATCTGCACTTTTTTGTATGATAAATATATTTGATTACTTTTGCCGTAGTTTTAAGTATTATGGCGAAGGCTGCAAAAATAAATTTTAATAAGGAAACTTACCTCAAATGGTATGAAATAATGTTGTTGGTCAGAAAATTTGAGGAGAAATCTGCTCAATTATACGGTCAACAAAAAATAAAAGGTTTTTGTCACTTGTACATCGGACAAGAGGCCATAGTCGCCGGCATGGTGAGTGCCACCACTAAAGACGACAAATTCATCACCGCATATCGCGATCATGGCCATGCACTGGCTTTAGGCGTTAGTGCAGATGCTGTAATGGCGGAGTTATATGGCAAAGCCACCGGTTGCACCAAAGGTAAAGGTGGTAGTATGCACATGTTCAGCAAGGAACACAATTTCCTTGGTGGGCACGGTATAGTTGGCGGACAAATCCCTTTGGGAGCAGGTATTGCTTTGGCCGACCAATATTTAGGCACTAAAAACGTGACCTTGTGTTTTATGGGTGATGGAGCAGTAAGGCAAGGTGCCTTGCATGAAGCTTTCAATATGGCCATGCTTTGGAAATTACCGGTAATTTTCATTTGTGAAAACAATGATTATGCAATGGGAACCTCTGTAGAGAGAACCACCAATGTGAAAGAAATTTACAAAATTGGTTCTGCTTATGAAATGCCATCTTATCAAGTTGACGGCATGAAATGTGAGACAGTTCACGACGCCATTCAAGAAGCTGCAGACAGAGCCAGAAAAGGTGATGGTCCAACATTCCTTGAAATAAAAACCTACAGATACAGAGGACATAGTATGAGTGACCCTGCAACTTATAGAACCAAGGAAGAAGTTGCACATTACAAAACATTAGACCCTCTTGAAACCACTAAGACCACTATTCTGGAGCAAAAATTTGCAAAAGAAGCAGAATTAGATGCATTAGAGGAAAAAATCATGGACATCGTTAACAAATCAGTAGAATTTGCTGAAAGTTCACCGTATCCAGATCCAAGTGAGCTCTTTACAGATGTTTACGAAGGAAATTACCCCTTTATTATGGATTAATCATAAAAAGTATTATTTTCGCATCCTTTTCAAAATATCCAACCTAAGATGAGCAACAACGAAATCATAGAAAACGAAGAGCAGAACGAATTTATTGAGCAAGAGGAAAACTCAGGCCCGTCGCGTTCATCCTTGATGGCCGACAAGTTGAAAAACTGGATCAATGGTCAAAACAAAGCTGCCGTTTATACAATCGGTGCTCTGATCATTGCCGGTGCAGGCATTGCAGCCTACTTATTCCTTTACAAATATCCAAAAGAAGAAGAGGGTTTAAATGCCATATACAAAACTCAGAATCTTTTTATATCTGATTCATTTGCAATGGTTTTGAAAGATGCGCCCAAATTAGCCGATAAATACAGTGGCACAAAAGCAGGCAATATTGCTGCCTACATGTCAGGTGTATCTTATTTGCGCACAGGCGACTACAAAAACGCAATTAAATTTTTAGAAGACGTTTCTTTCAATGATGCCGAATTGAAATCAGGTTCAGTTGGCTTATTGGGTGATGCTTACATAGAATCCAAACAATTGGAAAAAGGATTGGAGTTGTACTTAAAAGCTGCAAAATCTTCAACTTTAGCAGCAGATGGTGTAAGATGGTATAGAAAAGCCGCAAGAGTTTGTGAAAAGAAAGAAAACTGGAAACAAGCTTTAGAAATATACGAAACCATTAAAAAGGATTACCGCGAAGAAGAGTCAGCTTCTGACATTGACAAATACATTGCCAGAGCAAAATCAAAGCTCGAAATGTAATAATGGCAACTCAGCTAAAGAATTTATCGGAATACAATCCGAACGACCTACCGAATGCCGAAGACAAAGTCTTTGGCATCGTTGTTTCTGAGTGGAACCATGAAATAACCGGCACTTTATTAGAAGGCGCATTGGAAGCCTTGGGAAAATCTGGTGCAACAGAGCAAAACATTCACATCACTTATGTACCGGGTACATTTGAATTGCCATTTGGTGCTCAAAGATTGGCAATGGAATTAAAGCCTGATGCAGTAATTTGCTTGGGTTGCGTCATTCAAGGAGAAACCAGACATTTTGATTTTATATGTCAAGCTGCTGCTGATGGCATTATGAATGTTTCATTGAAACTTGAGTTACCGGTTATATTTGGAGTGCTTACCACTGATAACTTGGAACAAGCCAAAGACCGCAGTGGTGGAAAACATGGGAATAAAGGATTTGAAGCGGGCATAACTGCTTTAAAATTAATTAAATAACACAGGAAAACCTGTACAATTTCAAGCTTTTTATTATCAGATTTGTGTCATAATCGTGTCTGCGTGCAGGTTCTGCATTGGGATTAACTACATATATCATAGATTTGAAGTTCTCTTTTTTGCGCACTATTATGAAAAAGTTCTACAAACTATTCCCGGTCTTGGTTTTGATCGCTTTCTTTACCAACCGGACGGCAGTTGCACAAGTTAATCTTGCTCCATCTGCAACAGCCACAGCTTACACACCTGACCCTGGAGGGTTGTACAACTGGAGTCAAATCAATGACTTAAGTTTCAACACCTGCGGTAACCAGGAATCTTTTATCTGGACCTCGAATATTGGTATTCAAGGTACTGAACAAATGACCTTCACTTGGACTTCTGCAAAGAGCATGAACAAAATTCGTTTTCACAATGCTCAAAACAATGCCAGAAACCTGACTGGGGCCGATGTCTATTATTACAATGGTTCAACTTACGTATTTTGGAAAGCCATTACCATCCAACAAGCTTGTTTGGATTCTGTAACTTTTCCAACAATTACGACCACAAGTTTAAGATTGACCAATTTTAAAATGACAGGCTCTGGTCAACAGTCTAATCCAAACTGGAGGGAAATTGAAATCATCAGTGCTCCAAGCCTGGATGTTGATGCCGGAGTTTCCGGTTTTAACCCAATTAACATCTGTAATTACACCCAAGCATTGGATGCTAGAGTGTTCAATTTCGGTAAAAAGACACTTGACAGTTTCAAACTACACTGGTCGATCAACAATGTCAACCAGACTTCTCTGAACGTTTATTCATCTCTTATCAGTGCTCGGGACACTGGTATTCGTTTAAACGCAAACTTTACCTTTACAGCCAACACCACTTACAGATTTAAATTGTGGACCAGTGCTCCTAATGGTTTAACCGATTCAATTCCGGCAAATGACACTCTAGTCTACACCGTTAATTTCCTCGGTAATCCAACGGCTCCATCTACCACCCCGATTCAACAATGTGGAAATGGAAGACCAATGCTAACCGCTATTCCCGCTTTGAACACAGATTCCATTATGTGGTTTGATGCCAATACTGGAGGCAAATTCTTAGGAATCGGTCGTAGCATTTTAGGCCCAATGATCACATCAACCAGAACCTTCTATGCTCAAGCCATTAAGTTTGGCGGAAGTGTATCTCTGGGTACAGGTTTTGGGGGAACAACCATTATCACAGGTAACACTGCTCAATTCAATGGTTCTATGTTCAATGTTGTAACAGTTAACAGTGTTGTAGTAGACAGTTTGACATTCAAATTGCTCAACAACAACCCTAGTACCAATTTCAGATTGTATTACAAAGTTGGCACCCATGTGGGTTTTGAAACTACTGCTTCTGCATGGACCTTGATCAGCTCAGGTTCTGCACGTTGTTTCACATCAAACGGAACAAACTACATTAGAGTACCAACAAACACATTGATCTTGCAACCTAGTACAACCTATGGTTTCTATTTCACAACAGATCCAACAGTTGGTGGCGGTAACGATATGTTTGTAACCAATGGTGCAATTTCAGCATCTAACGGAGACATGACCATTACCGGTAACCGTGCTATTGGTGGCTTATTCGCTTCTCAAGGCGTATACTCAACCTGGACAGCAAACGTTGAATTCATGCTTAAAAAGCAATGTACCAATTCTAGCAGAACTGCTTTAACTGTAACGGTTAAACCTAGACCAATTGGTGCTGATTTCAGCAAAGGTGCTCCTTTCAAAGGTCAATACAGAGTTGGTGACATGTCTAAACCGGATGTTGCAGAAGTTGGCAAAAACATTGTTTATGACATTGTTCCTCCAACAGGATACAACAACAGCAACTACAATACAACCTGGTTGATCAATAGTGTAACAGCTACAACCAGATATGGTTACACTGTTAATTCTTCCGAATACATTTATACTCCTCCAACCGGTTCAAATAGTGGACATATCAGTTTGACTCCAAGTTCTACTTACCTCGACAGTTTCATCACTTTCTCGGTTAGGTTCATTGACCTTGGACCATACTATTGCGACTCTACAATAAAACGTACAGTTGTAATTGCTCCAACTCCAAAACCAAGTTTCAAATTCCCAGCCTCAATTTGTTTAGGTGATGCCGTATTGTTTGACAATACCACCTTTATACATTCTGGTACATCTACTTATATGTGGTACTTTGATGATGGTGATAGTTCTGACCTGGTTAGCCCAGTTCATGAATACAAACAAGCAGGTACTTATGACATCAGACTGGTGGCTACAAGTTTCCCTTGGGGAACGATTGAAGACACCATCATTCGTGTAGAAGTTGGTGAATTGCCACAAGTAAAATACAAAGTCAATAACAAATGCCAAGGTATTGCAGTTACTTTCCAAAATCAAACTGTAGTTGGTAGTGGTGTTTTGACTTATGATTGGGATTTCGGAGACAATACTGCTCACAGTACTGTTACCAATCCTACTCATTTGTACAACAATCCAGGTGGTTACAAAGTAACATTAACAGCAGAAGCTAACGGATGTAAAGCGTCCCTTTCTAAAAATGCTTATATGTTTGCCAGACCAATTGCAAATTTCTTGACTCCACTTTCTCCGGTTTGTGCAAACAGTGTTGCATCTTTGCCTAACACCACAACATTGGCTTTAGGTCAACAAGGTGCTTTCTGGACTTATGGCGATGGTTCTTCTTCTACTCAATTCAACGGAGATCATGTATTCACTGCTCCTGGCACATACAATGTTAAATTGTTAGCCGTTTCTGAATTCGATTGCAGAGACTCTGTAACCAGACAAGTTACCATTAAGCCAACACCTGCTCCTGACTTCAGTGCAGATTTGTATTGTGGTAAAAAACCAACAACATTCACGAACACAACCAATGAAGTGGTTCCAAATCCTATTTACAGATGGAACTTCAGCGATGGTTATAATTCTTCTTTAAAGAATATCACCAGAAGCTGGCCTTATGAAGGACCATTTACTGCAAAACTAACAGCCACCTACTCAAACGGATGTTCAGCATCAATTGATAAAAACTTTGAAGTTTTAATTCAGCCAAAAGCTGCATTTGATGTTAAAGATATCTGCTCGGGAGAAACTGCTGTATTTGCCAACCTTTCTACAGGAGACAGATCTAACATTCTGTACAATTGGGATTTCGGTGATGGTGTTTTCAGCAACAGTACTGCACCGGTAAAACTATACAACCCTACATCAACTACGACATACACTGTCAATTTGGTTGCTTCATACAATGGCGGTTGCAGTGATACCACTAGAAAAAACATTACAGTTTCTGAATCTCCTAATTGTGATTTCACATTTAAAAACTTAGGTTTCCTGAATGCCCAATTCACACCGGCTAATACTGGTTACACCAGCTACAGTTGGTTCTTTGGAGATGGCGGTTCTTCCCTTAATTCTACACCTACATATAAATACGCTTACTCTGGTAACTTCAATGTTACAATGAAAGCGACCAATGCTGCAGGTTGTGAATGCGAACTGACCAAGAAATTCAGTGCAAATACTGATGTTCAATCCGTTATCAATGGTTCAGGTATCAATGTATATCCTAATCCAAACAATGGAACATTCACTGTTAGCAATAACAGCAACAGTGGAATGAAGGTTGAAGTATTTAACATATTGGGAGTTAAAGTTTTAGAATCTAACACAGATGAAAGCTCTACTGTTATCAATTTGAACGACAGCGCAAGAGGCATTTATTTGGTAAAAATCACTATCAATGGTGTAACTTCTACCATCAAAATCACTGTTACAAACTAAGATTCACCAATTTTTAACTAAAAAATTTGAAAGGCCCTCATAATGAGGGCCTTTTTTTTATCATCTTCTTGTCAAATTATTTAATAATCTGAATTAAGTTTATATATTTGAGGTCAACAATCTCAAATGAAATATGAATAAACAGCTACTAAGTATGACATTGATGACATTATTGCTGTTACTTGGGTATAACACCAAGGCACAAAATGTCATCTATTCCGACTCATTCGTAGTCGGACAGTCTTATTGTCCAGGAAGTACCCAATATGACAAATGGGTTACCTTTAGGGCAGCATTAGACACCTCGACCAATCAATTCCTGAAAATCACAGTTAAAGGTACTTTTAATACCACAGGAAGAGAATGTACTGATAAGTACGTCGTCAGAAAAATTGCAACCAGTCTCAAAAATGGCACATCAGGCTCCTATTCTTGTGGAGGCTACACATGGACAGTTGGTGCTGCAGGCGGTTGTTATTCGAATGTATGCGGATCTTCATCCAATTCTGTAGAATTAACTGTCGATGGTTCAACCTGTAGTTGCGTTACTCCGGGATGGTCTTTCAGACCGGGTATAACCAATTCAAACTGGGGCGGTATCAATACCGGAACTTGCGGAGGCTCTAATCAAAGAATGACGGTTGAATTCCAAAAAATAACCAAACCCAATGATATGGGTGCTTCTTCGATCACTCCGTTCAACTTCTGTTCTTCAACTCAAGCATTAATTGCCAGATTTTCAAACTTTGGAACCACTAAAATTGATAGTTTCAGAATTTACTGGACCCTCAACAATGTGCTTCAAACACCTAGATTTGTTACCAGCAGTTTGAGAAGTGGTACTGATACAGGCATCACACTTAATTCTTCAGTTGCATTTAGCAACAACACCCAATACAAATTCAAAATCTGGACCAGCAGACCAAATGGTGCTACAGATTCGGTGTCTCTTAATGATACTTTGAACTATACCTTGAATTTCCTTGGAAATCCTTCCCCTCCCTCTACCACCAATATCGCACAATGCGGAGTTGGCAGACCAAGATTAACCGCAACTCCTGCTGTCGGCTCTGACTCCATTCTATGGTATGATGCATCTTCAGGAGGTAATATGTTAGGAGTTGGTAGAAGTATACTTGGACCATACATAACAAGTACTAAAACTTTCTATGCTATGGCAATGAAATTTGGTTCTACCGCTATTGTAAGCACAGGTTTTGGAGGAACAACCATTATAACCGGAGTAACCTCCCAATTCAATGGTGCTATGTTCAATGTCAATTGCATAAACACTGTTTTAGTTGATAGTATCACATTTAAATTGTGGAACAATAATCCGTCCACCAATTACAGAATGTATTACAAAACTGGTACACATGTCGGCTTCGAGACCAATGCAGCCGCTTGGAACTTGATCAACTCAGGTCAGATCAGATTTTTCAGTTCAGGAGGTATCAACTACGCCAGAGTTTCTGCTAAAAACTTAATTCTTGCCGGTGGTACACTTTATGGATTTTATATCACTACAGACCCTTCAGCAGGTGGTGGTAATGATATGTATGTTACCAATGGTGCTCAATCTGCTTCAAATGGTGATATCACAATTACAGGAAATAGAGCAATTGCTGGATTATTCGCTTCGCAAGGCGTTTATTCTACGTGGTCCATCAATGTTGAATTCTCAATTAAGAAAACTTGTTCAAACAGTACCAGATCAGCATTAACAGTGGTTGTAAAACCTCGTCCAACAGGATCTGACGTATCTAAAGGCAGTCCATTCTTAGGCCAATTTAGAATAGGTGATATGTCTAAACCGGATGTTGCTGAAGTAGGCAAAAAAATCACTTATGAAATGAAAGCTCCTACTGGTTATCTTGATGCCGACTATAACAACACCTGGAGAATAACAACAATAACTGCTACAACCAGATTCGGTACAACAGTGCCAAGTACAGAGTACAATCCAATACCACCTTCATCTAGCGGACCCGGTAAAATTGAGTTTACCCCAACTTCTGCTTATTTGGATAGCTTTATAACATTTACTACAACTTTCATGGATTTAGGTCCTCACTACTGTGATTCAAGCATTAAACGCACAGTGGTGGTTGCTCCAACACCTAAACCTAGTTTCAAATTCCCTGCTTCTATTTGTTTAGGCGATGCAGTACTATTTGAAAACACTACCTCTATACATTCAGGTAACTCTACTTATATGTGGTATTTTGATGATGGCGACAGTTCTGATTTGGTGAATCCTGTTCACGAATACAAGCAAGCCGGAAGTTATAACATCCGTTTAGTGGCAACAAGTTTCCCTTGGGGAGTTGTAAAAGACACCATTATAAGAGTTGAGGTTGGTGAATTGCCTGAAGTTAAATTCAAGGTCAATAACAAATGTCAGGGCATTGCAGTTAATTTCCAAAATCAAACAATAGTAGCCAGTGGCGTATTGAGTTATGATTGGAATTTTGGCGACAACACAGCACATAGTACTTTAACCAATCCTACACACTTGTATGCAACTCCAGGCGGTTACAAAGTAACTTTGACTGCTGAGGCCAATGGTTGTAAATCGATATTGGTTAAAAACGCATACATGTTTGCTCGTCCGGTAGCTAACTTTGCAGCACCTTTGGCTCCAATTTGTGCCAAAAGTGTGGTGAGCTTACCAAATACCTCTACCATTTTATTGGGACAACAAGGTGCATATTGGACCTTCGGTGATGGTTCCATCAGCACTCAATACAATGGTGATCATACTTATACTACTCCAGGCACTTACAATGTAAAATTATTGGCAGTATCAGAATTTGATTGCAAAGATTCAGTGACCAAACCTGTAACCATTAAGCCTACCCCATCACCTAATTTCAATGCAGATTTGTTCTGTGGCAAAAAACCTACTGTGTTTAC
>DASWYG010000448.1:0-8375 GCA_036405075.1 Bacteroidia bacterium
ATGTTCAAACTGGCCTTGCGGCGCTTGCGACCATCAATATGAACAAATCATGCCCAATCAATTGGTAGACACTTCTTATTTGATTCCTCCACACTTTGGTCATACACTCGGGTATCTCAACAAATTAGTACCTCTTGATACCGGTACGGTATTTACTATCAACAACATTAAATACAATGGCAAATACTCTCCCACTAATCCATTGATCATAGATGTTAAAGGCGACAGTGGTTATTATGTCAAATCCAACAAACCCTTTCACGCTTTTCAATTTTTAAAAGGAGCAAACTGCAACGGTTACATCACTTCAAGTTATGGCGACCCTGCGATGCTTGAAATATTGAGTTACAAATATTTTGGTAATGTTTCAAGATTCAGTACGGTCAATTCCACCAATCTGAAAGATCATTTCGTCAGCATAGTGATCAGAACCAGTGCCAAGAACATTGTATATTTTGATAACTCTCTGATTCCTTCCAGTGAGTTCAAAGAGTTTCCATCCAATAAAGCCTTCTCTTATGCCTGTCTTAAAATCACATTGGGACAACATTTGGTTGAGTGCTCTGATGGCATGCTGGCCTATTGTTATGGGATTGGGATGGCAGAATCTTATCTTTATTTAGCCGGATTCAATTTGCCAAATTTCGATCTGACAATGAAAGATTCTGTGGTTGCCTACAATTGTAAGAATGGCACCATAGACATCAACTTTAGAGGCATTTCTGAAAAGACACTTAAAAAATACACCTGGTATTTTGGAGACAACACCACTGCCATTGGCAATCCTGTGGTACACCGCTATATGTCAGTTGGCACTTACACAGTTAAAGTAGTAGGTGAGGATTTTAGCGGCAAAAAAGATTCTGTCATTAAGACCATCAATGTCAATTGGCCCAATTTCAATCCGGTTCAAAACAAAATCATTTGCGGCAATGACACAGTGAAATTCGTGGAAAAGAATCCATTTTTCGCCAATTTCAAATGGATGGACAGCAGTACCCTTAACCGCAATCAATTTTGGTTAACAACCAATGTATGGGTAAAAGCAACTGATACCAGCGGTTATTGTCATTTTGTGGACTCAGGTAAAGTCGGTAAAATTGATATGTTCACTGACCTAAGGGTCGACTCGGTCAACAACTGTCATCGATACAATTTGTTTAAATTTTCGGATTCAACCAAAGTACTATCTGATCAAATTGAACACAAAGCATGGGTGTTTCCATGGACCACTGTTTGGGATAAAAACATAACCGAGATGCATTTCCCAATGCCCGGTAAATACACGGTTTATTTTGATGTGTATACCAAGCAGGTCAATTGCAAAGCAAGATATCCAATCGAATTGACTGTTCACCCTAACCCTGATGCTTACACCAACTTAAATGGCGAAACCTTTTGTTCGGGTACTTCTGTTTTATTAAAAGACAGTTCTCAGATCATCACCGGCAAGATCGCAAAGGTTAAATGGGAGTTCAGCGACAGTACCAGTATAGTTTCAGATTCTCTCAGAACCTATAAAGAGTTCAATTACCTGCCAATTTTGGGCAATGTCATTCAGTTCTATAAACACATAGCCATTTCAGGTTTCAGTTGCAATGACACTGTTTCAAGTGCTGTTGTGGTAATGCCAAAACCCCTAACAAATTTTACACTTAGCACTCCAGATACCATCAAATGCTTACCAAGTGCCAGATGGACTTTTAACAATACCACAACCATTGAATTGGATACTTATAGCTTGAAATGGGATGCAGGTAATGGCGTTAAAGGAACCGGCAGCAGCTTGAGAAATGTTCGGTACACAAGCCCCGGCAAATACAAGGTGAAATTATTGGCCACATCCACAAACGGATGCACTGACTCTATTAGCAAAACCATAGAAGTCATCAATGTGCCGGATGCTCAATTTACCATAAAAGACACTGCCAGATGTTTTACTGATCAGAATTTTGAATTCAAAGATCAGTCGATAGGAAAATATTTAAGTAAACATTGGTACACGGCCAACAGAAGCAATGATACTGGCTCACTGATCGATTCTGTTAACTACAATGCTCCGGGCAGTTACACGGTCAAACTGGTGGTTAAAAGTCCAATCGCAGGATGTGTGGATTCCATAGAAAAAAATGTAATGGTTTTGAAAAACCCAAATGTTAAGTTTAAGGTAAACAAAGATACTCAATGTTTGAATGGCAATTCTTTCGACCTCAGCAATATTTCTGATTTCTACCAATCTTATGCCAGTTCGAATTGGACCTTAACCGGCAAAAATGTGAACTTAAATGACACCAACTACAAAATCACCAATAAGAATTTTACAGATACCGGTTCAATAAAAGTCTACTTAAAAACCACCGATAAAGAAGGTTGTGATGACTTAGATTCCATGACCCTTTATATTCAGGCACAAGCACTTGCAAAACTGAGCATCAACGACAGCATTCAATGTTTCGATGGCAATCGATTCTTGTTTAAAACAGATGCCGATGGCAATACAAAAACATGGAAGGTGGATCAATCTACTGTTCAACTTGGAAAATCGGATTCATTGGTTTACAATTCAACAGTTACAGGCACTCATCAATTGGTTTTACTGAACAACAACAGCGGTGGTTGCAGCGACAGTATCAGTCTTAAATTCAAAGTGCTGCCAAAACCTAAAGCAGACTTCAACATCGACAAAGATTCTCAGTGTTTCAAATATCAGAACTTCAATTTTACTTCTACTTCGCAGGCGGTGAATGATAAAATTGACATTTATCAATACACCATCAACGATACCCTTACTAAAAATTCTACAACAGCCGGAAATGTACAATTGGCTGATGTCGGCAATTTTAATGTCAAGCTGTTGATTAAAACAGAAGAGGGTTGTAAAGACAGCATCACCAAAAGAATAACAGTTTTGGCCCATCCGGAGATAGAAATCATAGGCGATACTGCTTGCTTGGGAGAGGATCTGTTGATAACAGGCAAACTCATCAAGGGTCAAACCATTAAAACCTGGGATTGGGATTTAGGTGATGGCTCCAAAGCCAGCAGCAAAGTATTAACGCACCAATATGCAACATCGGGTGGTTATTTATTGAGTTTAAAAGTCACAGACATATTTGGATGTGATGCCAATACCACTTTGATTTCAGGTGCTTTGGTGAGACCATTGCCAGACGCAGCATTTTATTACGACATACAGGACTATGGCATCAATCAAAGTATCATCAGAATGCGTCCGAATGTTAAAGGCTACGCTTCTTACTTCTGGAAATTCCCGAATGGCAGTAATTCAATTTTAGATACGGCATTTGTTGTCGTAAAAGATCAGATCAAAGGCGATGTTTGGTTGAAGGTTACAAATACTTTTGGTTGTGTTGATTCCAGTTCAAACAACATCAATCATTTTCCAAACAATTTCAATGTGTTCATACCAAATGCCATTTCTGTAAACAGAGATTTGCTCAATGATGTGTTCAAAATTCAAGGATTGGGCGGTTATAAGGAATTTGATCTGCATGTGTACAACCGTTGGGGTGAAGAAGTGTTTTATTCAAACGACCCTAATATTGGCTGGGATGGCTCCTATCAAGGCATGCCGGTGCAGGAAGGCGTTTATTCATATATGTTGAAATTCGTGTTCCTGGATGGCAATGATTACCTTTATTCGGGTACATTGACCGTATTGCGTTGAGCCTTTGATTTGAATCCTTCATCCTTTGAAATCTTCCAAATAAAACCATCTAACACATAATGTGTAATTTGTGGCAATGCCAGCAGAGGTACAAGAATATTGAGCAATTCGGGACCGGTTATTTGAGGTAAACGCGAGAAAGCTGTAAATACTGTTTCATGATCTCGCCAAACAAATCCATCCCATAAACCCTCTTCTAAATATGCCAATAGCATTAGAAATGCAATGAACAATGGTATTCCGTATGTTTTAAGGGTTAGCTTGGTAAGTGCAGTAAATCCACTCTCTGATTTTATCATCCTCTGATGCGCAGTTAACCATACTAAAACCATGTATGGAATACCATGAGAAACCACATTAAGCGTGGTGAATGCCAGGTCACTGTTGAAATAAATAATGCCTAAATACCATGACAAGTAGGTCCCTATTAAAAAAAGATTCTTAGGCACATTGAACATTTTTAATTGAATGGATTGACGAATTTCTGACCAAACATATAGACCCAAGATCGCCCAATACATATATGTAAACAAATGAATGGCTATGCTTGAATTGAAATGCAAAAAATCTCCTTTTACAAACCAGTTAAAATTGCGTTCATCCGTTAAGTGCCAATGTAAAACCGGGTAGATACTCGCTGAATAAATGGCTATGGCATCTATACGTCTTTTAAATAAACTCTGGACCTCGAACCTTGAATATATACGCATGAATCCATACTGTTGACGAATGAAATGAAAAACTGCCAAATAGGCCATAATCCGCCAAAACATCATTGAAGAAAAACTGAACAACACAATTCCTGCTATCAATGAAAATATGGGTACTAGCAAGAATGACACCTTGTGTTCTTTTCGCATTCCGGCATCAAAATAAGAGCGAAACAAAGTGCTGTATACATGGCCAACATCAATAAAAACAATCAGTACCAGCCAATAATAAGAAGGAATATCCGAATTATTTATGAATACATTTGGAAACAGTAAAACCACCAAAATGGCCAGGAAAGATGGACCAATGATCAATATAAGATCTACTAAAGGTGATTTTAAATAGGCTTGTTTCATGAATGTTTGTTGTCCAATAAACTCTTTGCAGCCTTAATGCCTCTGTAAAACGCTTCTTCAAATATAGAAATACCACTGAGATCGGTATGAGCAAACTGGATGCCGGCAGGGGCAGTTTCATTTAATTGCTTGGCCGGATCAGAGCTAATGAATCCGGGCACAGGGGCGATCATACCATGACCCCAAATTTTAACATCGATCTCTTGAATCAAGGATCTAATTTCTTTGTGGGCCTTTTCCAATTCTGATAACACCAATTCTACACAGGTTTCATGATTCATTTCATAAGCTTTATTTCTTGCAGCTTTACCAGTTTCTCCTTGCAATGGCATATAATACGTTATGACTGTATCCGTATAATTGTATCCGGTTTCCTGATGTCTCGCATTGACATAACCAAGAGATTGACTGCCATAAAACACATTGTCCCAGGCAAGCTCCTCTGAAAATGCCTTGGTCTTAACTGTCAGATTGGCTACCAGCCAGGGATAATAATTGAACGATTGATAGAAACCATCATTCATCTTCAATTTACCTTTCAATATTTTTGAAGCAATAAATTGAGGAGTTGACATTAACATCTGTTTGGATCTATACAATGTCGTTTTATCTGTCAGGGTGTCGAGCACCAGTGTTTCATATCCTGTTTCGGTTGCTTTTACGCTAAATGCCATTGCATTTTTCCTGATATTGCCATTACAGGCTGCTTTCAAATGTTTAGTCAAAAAATAATTGCCTTCAGGCCATGTCAACATTTGATGCGATTCTGCATTAGCAGCTTTGCCTTTTCTGGAAGCAAAATAATGTATGCCTGCCCAAGCAGAAGCCTTGTCGGCAGGAATCCCAAAATCATCCAAACAACAATAGTTCACATACCAATTGAGGTATTCAGATTTCCAACCTTGCTGTTGCAACCAATGTTTCATGGTTATGGCATCTAAATCGGTGTATTGTTTATCTTTTGAAGAGTGTTCCAAAGGAATACAAAAAGCTTCTTTACCATCAGTCCCAATTGCAACTTTAAATTCATTCATGGCATTCATGAAAGCTTTTATTTCCTGTTTTTCATTGGGCTTTAATATCGATTCGGGTATCAATCCTTTGTGCCAGGAACCATGCATGAAAATTTGCTCTTCTTGTTCAAAACACAAATGGTACTCATTGTAAATCGGCAAATTGTTTTCATAGCCTTTTATCACCTTGCACTCTTCCAAAAATTGCAACATCTCAGGTTGATTGGCATTTGGTAAAGGCAAGTAATGTGCGGCCCAAGGGTATGCTGAAATGGCATTCTTCCCCCCTATCGAATTTCCACCAACCTCATCAGACATTTCAAGCAATACATAGTTGTTGTGTCCATTTTTTGAAAAATATCTGGCAGCTGTCAAAGCGCTGATGCCGGCACCTACAATCAGTGTCTCTGTTTCGATTGTTTCATCAGCATTGCGCGTAAACTCCGATCTCAAGAGATGCCCTTTATCGGCACCTGAATTGATCATTTTACCCTTAATCAGGTGCATAGATTTGCTGCCGAATTTTTTAAACAAAGTCCAGGTCAATGCAGCTGCGCCCAATATGCCTGCTGTGATAATGAACTGACGTCTGCCTTGCTTTTTTTCACTCATATCAGAGCAATTTGTTCCATTCGGTTTCAAAGTAATCTACCAGCACCTGATTGTCAAGTTTGTTGACCAATGTTTCTACTTCTTGCATGTCTTTGGGGAACACAGTGGCTTGCTCAAATGTTTCGCGGTTGAGGAATTTGAGATCAATCGGAAATTCATGTTTAAAATTGAGTTGTTTGTTTTTTGATGCCATGATATAGCCCCAATCGCCAAAAGAAGGCAGATAGATGTGATATGGCAATGTATTAAACCCAACAGAACGGATGGTTTTATTGATGCACCAATAAGATTTTAAAGCCACAAAAGGTGAGGTAGATTGTACCACCATGATACCAGAATCAGACAGACATTTACTGACTTCACTATAGAAACTTTTGGTGTACAATTTCCCAACCGAATAATTACCCGGATCAGGGAAATCAATGCAGATGAAGTCATATTTTTTTTGATTGGTTTTTACCCATTGAAATGCGTCTGTGTGTATGACCTTTAATTTAGAAGTAGCAAAAGCGTTTTTGTTGAGCTTGGTCAACAATGGATTTTTTGAAAACAGTTTCACCATTTCAGGGTCTAAGTCAACCAAAGTGATGTTGGCAATTTCCTTGTACTTGAGCAATTCTCGTACTGCCATGCCATCACCTCCGCCCAAAATTAAAACATTCTTTCGTTCGTTCAACATACTCATAGCAGGATGCACCAAGGATTCGTGATACCTATATTCATCTTTGGAATTGAATTGCAGGTTGCCATTCAGATACAATTTTACCCGGTCGTTGGTTTTGGTGACAATGATTCTTTGATAGGGTGAGGATTTGGCAATGATGATCCTTTCGCCAAACGTATTATGCTCGGCCATAGTGGTGAGCCGTTCGGAGAATACAAATCCCAATAACAATAAGAACAATGAAATGAAACCGCTTGTTTTAAGGTAGGCAGACCAGGGGTGTTCATCGGCCAATTTGTAACAAATGATGATTCCTACTACCACATTGAGCATACCGAAAAAGAAGGAGGTTTTAACAAGCCCTAGTTGAGGCACCAGCACCAAAGGAAAAATGAGTGATGCAAGTAAAGCGCCTATATAATCGAATGTAAAAACCTTCGAAACCAAATCGGTAAATTGAATCTTGTCTTTAAGTATGCGCATGATAAGAGGTATTTCGACACCAACCAAAATGCCGGTAATGGCAACGAAAGCATAAAGAACAGGGCGAAACATCTCAACATGGTTGAATATCATAAATAGGCAAGCGCTGCTGATTCCTCCAACCACACCTACCAAAAGTTCGATTTGAATGAACCAAGCCAGCAGGTTGCGATTAAAGAATTTAGACAAATAAGAACCTATGCCCATTGAAAACAGGTAAAGTCCTATGATGGTAGAAAATTGCGTAACAGAGTCACCCAGCAAATAACTGGCTAAGGTACCTGCTACCAATTCATAGATCAGTCCGCAAGTGGCAATGATGAATACCGAAAAAAGCAGTAACAGTTGCATTCAGGGCTCAGTGGATGGCTGAAGCAATGATGATGGCGATTGCCAAAATGAAAGCTGCTGCAATAATGGCAATGGCTTTGTTTTGCTTTAAAACAATTTCTTGCCATAGATTCTCCGGTGTAATTTTTTCGACCACCACAAAAGAGATGATGAGAATGAGTACGCCTATGACTGAATAGACGACCGATCCTATAATGGCTTTTAGTTCAATGATATTTTCCATTTTTTATTTGTTTGTTTAATTGATTATTTATGCATGAGTCCTTGACCGCCCTGACTGGTTGGTGTGAATTTTTCTGCGGGTTCGCGCTTTATGATTCCCCAACCTGTGTTATGAGAATAGATCATAACAGCAGCCAAACCAATCAGAATTGCTTTGTAAATGGGTATTTTTGATAGGGTTTCTTTAATGTTCATTTTTAATAATAATTGGTTTGTACAATGTTACTGTTTTGCCACCTGACGAATTCTTTGTTTCGACCTCTTACGTATTGAAT
>DASWYG010000449.1:0-25201 GCA_036405075.1 Bacteroidia bacterium
AATCAAATGATTCAGAAATTTCCAAGAGAGCCATTTTATCTTGATTCATGGCATCCAACTGTTTGGTTGTATCCACCAAATCCTCATCAAATGATAAGTTCATTTCAGGTTCTTTTGGCTCTGTTTGATCCCACACACTTAATTCAATGTTTCTCAGATCAAAGTAATTACAATAGACTGCGTCGAACCTCTTTTCTTCTATTTCGGCAAAATACATCTCCTCAATTTTTTGAATATTAACCACTTCAATTGATTCATTCAATTCCTGGTTGATGGGTGTTTGCATCAAGAATTTATTTATGCCTTCTGAATCAAAAAAATCTTTAGAATTGATCATTCCAATAGCAGGTGTCGGGTGAACATGGGCTTTGGTGATGTTCAATTCATTTAGATTTTTTATTCTATCCATCATATCCGGATGAGTAGCATACTTGTCTTTAATGTATAATTTTGAACGATTAATTCTATTGACATCTTCTATTTGAATGACAGGTAATCCATTTTTGAATTCTAAATGATTCATTTCACACATGGCTTTTATCATCATTGTATGCAATTCATAAAAGCTCTTTGGCTTCATCTTTTTCGACTCTAATTTCGGCAAATACTTAATGGCTTCATTAAATGCCAGATGGGAGAATTCCATTTTCATCAAGGCACTTTGAAATGTTTTTGTGCCCGATACATTTGCAGCAATTGCATCTGCATGAAATTCCATTTCTCTTGATAAAGCCCTGTTATTGACTTGTACGAAATTAAATGATTTGCTCAAGCTCCATTCAATCAACCTGATGTATGGAATAACCAATAATCCAAAGACTGAAGCAAACCAATGAAAACCCAATACATGTTTGAACATTTGATTTAAGTTTTCATTTTTAAAAAGAATTTTAATGACAATATTTTCCAAATTTGTGCTGTATGCACCTATCTTCATGGAGTTCTGAGAGAAATGTCCAAATTCATGAGCCAAAACTGATTTCAGTTCTTCTTCTGTCAATGCATTGACGAGACCCAAACCAATAACTAAATTTTTACGACTTGGCAGAAATAGGTTGATCATACCCTGGTTGTAAAAAACCAATGAGTTTACTTCCGGCGATAAATAGATCTTATTGGGAAAATGAGTACCAATTTCTTTCACCAAATCCTCGACCATTTTGAACAACAATGGTTCTTCATTTCTTTTAATTTCTTTAAGAAGACTCAAGTCAACTCGCTGATTGTTGAATAGAAACTTAAATGTATAAGCAGAGATGAAAAAACCAAAAAACAGAAAACCAAGTCCAAAGAACAGAATCAATAAATTAATTAAACCAAGGTTTTCAGCGAGAAACATCTCCATTAAATACACACCCATTTTAAAGGAATAGTAACTGATGAACAATGTTAAAGTTAGAATAAGTACAAAACTAAGCATGAAAAAGACAATGGATAAAATTGTATAAAAAGCTTGTTTTTTATATTCGGGTTTAATTTGTACTTCCATATTGGCATGAACAATGAAACAATCAACTTGAAATGATCATTTTTTTGCGAAAATAACCATTCATATTGATTAAAAAAATCAATATTGTTGTAATTTTACCAATTAATTTAGACATAACCAATTATAATTAAGACCAAGATTTAAAAAATAATACAGAAATTAGATTCTATTCGGATAAATTTGCAATCAAACATGACATTCGAAGCAACACTCTTATCTACATTCTATGCCGGAGGAAGAACAAGTGGTCATCTGAGCATTATGGATGACAAACTCTGTTTCATAGATACAGAAGAAAAGGTAACTGGCCTACCTCTAAAATCCATCAACATCAGACTTGGTGGTGCCGGCAATCGTTATGTGTATTTCACACATGATGATTATCCTGATATTTGCATATACACAGATGACAAACAAATATTAAGAACCCCTGAATTTAGTAACAATGAGTATTTAAAGAAGCATGGTGCAAAAATCAGAAAAAACAGATTGGGGCTGAAAATATTCTCTTCAATCATCATTCTGTTAATTGTCGGCACTGTGACTTCAGCATTGATATTCAGAGGTAAAATCGTGAATAGAATTGCGGGATTGATATCACCGGAAACTGAGCAAAAGATAGCAGATGAATTGAAGAAAAGTGCCATTGCCGGTAAGTCGATCGTAACGGATTCAACATTAATGTTTCAATTGGATTCCATTACATCACCTCTCATCAAATCTCTTAATGACAAACGATTTAAATTCAATTTTACAATTGTTGAAGATAAAACATTGAATGCATTTGCATTGCCCGGTGGATCTGTAGTGATCAACAGCGGACTCATTGAAAAAACAAAATCAGCCGAAGAACTTGCAGGAGTATTGGCACATGAAATTTCGCATGTTACATGCCGACACCATATTCGAAGTATCATTGGCAATATGGGAATTTGGATACTTATACGGAGTGCCATTGGCGATGTATCGGGCGTATCGGCAGATATAGCCAGTATTGGCGCATCCTTAGGCTCACTTAAATACAGTCGTGATTTTGAAACTGAAGCAGATGACAGTGGATTCCATTTATTGGTAAAATCAGGCATACACCCAAAAGGCATGATCGATTTTTTCGGTACCATGAAAAAAGAATCTGGTGTTGCAGCTTCAGCAATGGACAATCTCGATTTTTTAAGTACCCATCCGGGAACTGATGATAGAATAAAGGCTTTAAAAAAGAAAAAAGTAGAAGCTAAAACTTATCATCCAATCAAAGTCAATTACAGTGCATTCCAAAAACACATCAAGCAATATTTTGACTCAGCAACAGCCAAAAGCACCAACGCTTTTTAAACATGAACAACAATTGAGTTTACCCTTAGAATACAGAGATTTAAAACTACTTTTGAAACCACAAGTACATAACAACAACCAACAAATATGAACATTACTATAGAAGGCGCCCCAGCTTTTGGATTTGCTCACGTCGTTCTTGATCCGGGAGAAAAATTCTACACTGAATCAGGAGCCATGGCCAGCATGAGTGCAGGTTTAGACATGAAAGCCAAATTGAATGGAGGTTTGATCAAAGGCTTACTTAGAAAATTATTAGGAGGAGAAAGTTTATTCATCAACGAATTCAGCAACAACAAAAGTGAACCATTAAAACTAACAGTTACCCAACCCATGCCGGGTGATATCCGCATTTTGGAATTGAATGGCAACGACATCTATTACTTGCAACCCGGTGCTTATGTTTGCTCGGAAGCAGGCGTTAAACTCAATTTGAAATGGGCAGGCTTCAATTCAATGATTGGAGGTGAAGGTTTGTTCAGATTACAAGTAAGTGGCAATGGAAGGCTATTGATTGGTGCATACGGTGGTTTGGTTGAAAAAGAAATCAAAGGCGAACTGATAGTAGATACCGATCATTTGGTTGCCTATCCTCAGGGCTTTACAATCAAAACACAATTGTCGGGTAATTTAATATCAAGTTTAACCAGTGGAGAAGGATTGGTAATGCGCATCAAAGGAAATGGGAAAGTCATACTCCAAACCAGAAGCTTTGGCGGATTGACCAAGTGGATCAACAGACAACTTTAAAAAACGAAAAAGATGAACGTAGAATTGCAAAAAAGACCAGGGTGTTCGGTGGCAAAGATCAACTTAATGCCCGGTGAAGTAATAACAGCAGAAGGCGGTGCAATGATTGCCATGAGCAATGACATCAACATGGAAACCACTACCTATAAAAAGAACTCAGGTAGTATCATGAAAGGTTTGAAAAGATTGATCTCAGGTGAAAGTTTCTTCGTGAACCACTACACAGCAGGCAACAATGGCGGTGAACTTTATTTAGCTCCCGGACTGCACGGAGATATCATGATCAAGGAACTCAACAATGAGCGACTTATTGTTCAAGGTGGGTCCTACATGGCTTCAGAACCCAATATAGAAGTGGATTTTAATTGGCAAGGCTTAAAATCAATGTTCTCAGGAGAGAGCATGTTTTGGCTCAATATTCATGGCAATGGCAAAGTATTATTGAATGCTTATGGTGTGATCTATCCTGTTGAAATAGATGGTGAATACATCGTTGATACCGGACACATTGTGGCTTTCACTGAAGGTTTGTCATTTACCATTTCGAAAGCAGGTGAAAGTTGGATATCCTCATTTTTAGGTGGCGAAGGATTTGTTTGTCGCTTCAAAGGCAAAGGCATTTTATGGTGTCAGTCGCATAACCCCAGTGCTTTTGGAGGCAGTGTAGGTCCAAAATTAAAACCAATGTAAATCAAAATGGAAAAATTTCAATTCAAAATCGAACATCAGCCGGATTACAGTTTTCTTACTGTTCAAATACCGGCCAATACCACGCTTAAAGTGGAGGCGTCAGCTATGGCGACCATGGATACAAACATCAACATGAAAACCAAATTCAAAGGTGGCTTGGGACGTTTTCTTACCGGAGAATCCCTGTTCATCAATGAATTTACAGCCGAAAATGGAGCCGGTGAGATCTCAATTGCACCCTCAGCTCCGGGCGACCTTTGTCATGTATACCTCGACAATCAAACCATTTATTTACAAAACACTGCTTTTGTAGCATCTGATCCTTCTCTCAATATTGAGACCAAATGGCAAGGTTTGACAAAAGGTTTTTTCTCAGGTGAGAATTTATTTTTGATCAAGGTAAGCGGCAAAGGCGATTTGTGGTTCAACAGTTATGGCGCCATTTTGGAAATCGATGTCAAAGAACAATACATCGTTGACACCGGTCATATTGTTGCATTTACGCATGGATTAGACTATAAAGTTTCAAGAATTGGTGGATACAAATCACTGTTCTTTTCTGGTGAAGGTTTTGTATGTCGATTCAGCGGTCAGGGCAAAATATGGATTCAAACCCGTAAATCCGGACCACTGTTATCGTTCATGAGTGCTTTCAGACCGAGGAAGAACAATTGACAATGAATAATTTTCAACCCAATAAAAAAAGACCAATTAAATCACCAATTGGTCTTTTTTTATGAAGTTCTAATGTCTGTTACTGCTTAATCAATTTTATATAGCTGAGAGAATGAAGTGATTTCATTTCTATCAAATAAATACCCGAGTTGCAATCACTCATATCAATGGTGATGGTTTTTTCTGCATGTCCATTCAAAATCAATTTGCCAGAAACATCATACACTTTGAATTCAAAATATAATTCACCTGATTCAATGACAAACTCATTACCAAAAGGATTAGGGTAAACAGTATAGTTTTGTTGATAAATGTTTGTTAAAGATGATTTTGTGTATTGAATACAATCAGTGGTGTCTTTGCAACCATTTAGGCTCAATTCAGCTTGATAAAATCCATTTTTATTGGGTTTAAAATTGTACCCTGTACTTAAAACAGGAACAAAGTTACTGTCACAATAAGACCACCTGACCGAACCCAATTCTATATCAGAAAACAAAGTATCATTGCTTTCAAAAATATTGAATGCCGGTAAACTAACTGTCAGATTGGTTACAACCAAACTGTCACAGCCATGAATGGTTTGCAAGGTATCTCGAATAACAGTGGATTGATTGTATGTTTTACCGCTTAAAGCATGAAAGTAAGATTTGCATACACTGATGTTCTGCTGAGTAGAGGCAGAATTGTTTCTAAAAAAGTTTATAGTGACAATACTGTCACAACCTGAAGAATTAACCAAAGTATCGTAATAAACATCGGTGGTACTCATCACAAATTTACCTGAAGGACTGGTCAATGAATCACAAGATTCTAATTGTAATTGAGATATGGAAGCTTTCAGTATGGTCAGTTTGATTTGGATGATGCTGTCGCATCCTGCCGCATTGATCAATGTATCTAGATAGTTACCTGATTGATAAAAGCGTCTACCAGATGGAGACTGCCATTCATTACATGAGGATGCATTTAAAGATGAAAAAGTAGAGTTTAATTTCACGAATTGAACCTGAATGATACTGTCACAACCATTAGTGGTTAATAAAGTATCCGAAAAATTTCCTGAATTTGACCAGATGTATCTGCCACTTGGAGAAACCATTGGTTCACAAGAAGACAAATTAATTGAGGTGGAGATGGATGAATGGATTTGAAGTGTAATGTTCAATATACTGTCGCATCCATTTATTGTACTCAAGGTATCGAGGTAAACACCTGAAGTATTCCATTGGTATCTTCCACTGGGAGAATTGTAGTAATTACAAGCTTTGACGTTGATTGGAACAGAATAGGATTCGTATTTTTCATATTGAACCGTGATGATGCTGTCGCAATTTGAAATAGAATTCAATGTATCCGAATAAATTCCTGAAACATTATAAATGTATTTTCCACTAGAGGAGACAATGGCTTGACAAGAATTAATTTTGAAGGTATCTCGTATGGCTTTAACCACATTTAAATTGTAAACAAAAATGCTATCACAACCTGAATAGCTGTTCAAAGTATCTCTGTAAGTTCCACTTGTATCCCAGATGTATTTACCTGACGGAGATTTAAAATAAGTGCAGGAACCAATATTAAAAGTTTGAGTGCTTTTACCAATTTTGAGATTGACCTTTACAATTGAGTCGCAATGTCCAGGTCTATAAAATGTATCTGAATAGATCCCACTTTTTCTCCAGATCGAATTACCACTTGGTGATATCAAAGAGTCGCAGGCAAAGACAGATATTTGAGAACCAATGGTACATTTTTCAGGTTCAAAAAAGTATGCTGCACCTGCATCTGAAAGTGTTAATTTGCCATTGGCATCCTGATCTTCATTGATCGCACCAACCAATACAGAACCACTATCAGCAGACACAGAATAGCCAAACCAATCTAGTGAACTGACATCCTTAGATGTAAATTTATCATATCTAGACCAGGTATCGGCGGCTGTTTTTCTGTATGCATAAACATAACCACCCATTAAGAATGAATCAGTACCATTTTTATATGTTTCAGGATAACAAGTGACGTATAGTGATCGCTTATCTAAAGCAACAGAATTGCCAAACAATGAATAATTCTGTTTAAAATCTGAATTCAATCTTTGTACTTGATAAAAATGATTGTTACTCAACTTATAAATGTAAGCACTTCCGGTAGAGGTATAACTCCCTACTCTACTATCGCTTTTGGCACCAACAACCAAAAAAGGCCCTGATAAACTAACAGAATTCCCGAAGTATGCTGCCCCCCTTAGGTCAGGAGTAATTTTTTGAAACAACAAGTACCGACCATTCACTTTTTTATAAACATAGGTGGCACCGGCCATAGAAATCATGTTGTTACCTGCCGAATCCAAAGAATGATACATTGCACCTACGGCTAAATAATCCCCTTCCATACTAACAGTACATCCAAAATAATCATTGACTTGTCCATCACTAGGTTTAATCTTTTGTTTCAACTTCCACTTTCCTGAATCTAATTGGTAGAAATAAACAGCACCAACATACATTGTGCTTGGCAAACCAGCACTATCTTTTGAATTACTAATTGAACCGACGACTAAATTATTACCTCTGTTATCAAGACTAAATCCTAATTGATTATCCTTGCTGCGATCAAATGCTGTTATTTTTTTCATTTCAACATAAGTACCGCTGCTGTCCTTGAATACATATACTGAACCAGAACGAGGAATAGAATCTTGGCCGGCACTGTCTAATTGAGAGTAGGGAGAGCTCACAAAAACGAAACCATCACCTGCTGAAACTGTATAACCAAAATTATCATAAGACCTTCTGTCCTTAGGTGTGATCTTTTGCAGAAACCTCCATTTACCTAGGTGCTTTTTGTAAATATACGCTGCACCGGAATTGTATTTTTCATTTAAGTTGTCGGCATCACTGTCTTCGTTGGGGGCTCCAATTATAGCAATACTATCTCTAACTGAAACTGAATTTCCAAAATTATCAATAATGGTATAGTCTGAAATGACAATTTTTTGCGAATGCACCCATTGAATATTTGTATCCAATTCAAATGAATGTACTGCACCTGCACCTTCACCTTTAATCCAATCAAAACCTTTCGAATTTGCTGAGCTTCCCGGAGAGGTCACTACCACATTAGAATCTGAAATTGCAACTGCTGTTCCAAAATAGCTTGTACTCAACCTCTGGTTTGAAACTAATTTTTTAATCTGTGTCCAAACACCATTGTTGAAATTGAAAACATACGCAGACCCGCATAGATACCTTGCATTCAACCCGTTTGTATCCTCTTGTTCTTCAGAGGCACCAACAACACATAAGTTACCTTTTAGCTTTAAATCAATACCAAATTTATCTCCTAAAGCAATGTCCTTCGACGATAATTTTTGTGTTTCCGAAAATAAATTTCCACTTCTTTCAAAAAAATAAATTCTGCCAGCATTGTTTTTTTGTGATCCAACGACCAAAGTATTGCCATTGAATGCAATTGAAAATCCAAATTGGTCATTAATTGCCCGGTCACTAGGAACGATCTTCTGTATTTGTATCCAACTACCCCCAAAATTTTTGTAAATAAAAACCGCACCTGCTGATGTTAAACTATTTGTATTAGATGCATTGGTTCGAGTACCTGTTGCCCCTATTGCAATTATACTATCCGAAACACATACAGAATATCCAAAATTTTCATTTTGAATTCTGTTCTTACTCGTCAATTTCTTGTCTAATACCCAATAACCATTATTAATTCTATAAACATAAGCAGAGCCAGAAAACGAGATAGGATTGTTTTCAGATGAATCATCGTCTTCATAGTAAACCTCAATAACAGCAAAGTGCAACCCTACATCAATTTTTTGACCGAAAAAATCATTTATGTCTCTATCTGGTGCAACCAACTTTTGATGAAATTTCCATTTACTTTGTTGATATTTAAAAACATAAACAGCTCCACTTTCATTGACAAAATTTGTATTTGCCGTATCCTTATCATTTTTAGGCGCACCTACAAACATCCAATCTCCTTTCATAGAAATTACATGTCCAAAATTATCCCCAGTAGCCGCATAACGATCAGGTGCATAAATTTTATCATACTGCTTCCATTTCCCACTTTCTCTTTTATATAAATAAACTGCCCCTGAGTTGATATTGTTTAACCTGCCAGTGTCATCATCTCTGTAAAATGCTCCAACTGCCATTCGATTAGAATCAATTTCGACTTCATTGCCAAATTGATCATTGTCATTACGACCACATTCATTGATGAGCCTTCTTTCTTGTCCTATTGTCGAAATTTTTTGTGATTGATTCCATTTTTGAGCAAACAATGGATTAATGGTTGCACACACGAATGCAACCCAAAGAATTGAGCATTTCATAACTTTAATTTTCAAAATAGAGAACTACAAAATTAGCTTAAAAATATTTATCAGTCAAATTCAGTCGTTACTGTCACCTATCGATTGAACCTTATGTTCGATAGAAACCTTTTTTAAATGGGATTGTTTATCGATTGATTGCACATCATTCTATAATAAAAAACCATGCACCTAAAACCAAATGAATTGAATGGCAATGGCTACCAATTGCTCGATCAGTTGGACCACAAAGAATTGGTGCCATTCATCAGGACCTACATCAAAAAAAGGAACAAATTTTCATTCATCTATAACCTTAGCAATGTGCTTTGTTTTGCATTTGCAGGATACTGTTTTATCCGTGGATTCAATTCACCTGAATACAATTTGGGTGCAAACCTTTCGCACTTTTCTTATGGTATTGCTTTGGCCTTTCTTTTACTCCCCATTCACGAATACATACATGTATTGGCTTATAAATCACAAGGCGCATTGAATACCTCCTACTCAGCTAATCTAAGGAAATTCTATTTCATGGCACTTGCCGATCAATTTGTTGCCAATAAAAAAGAGTTTGTGATCATAGCCCTGGCTCCATTTGTTTTCATCTCTGGTTCACTTATTTTGTGCATGTTCTTTTGCCCCTCTGACTGGATCATCACTTTCGCCGGCTCCTTGCTGACTCACACTGCCATGTGTTCCGGTGATTTCGGTCTGTTGAGCTATTTTGACTACCACAAAGACAAAGAGGTATTGACTTATGATAACATTGAAAGTAAAACCACTTTTTTTATGGTAAAAACCTTGAAAGTCTAATAAAATAAGGCATTGAAAAGATTGTGACAATGTTGTCACAATTAGAATTCATATTAAGATTGACAAAATTTATGGAACTAAATTTTCCCTACCAATCGGATGCCGTTTTCTTCAATCAGTATCAATTTTTGTCGATACAAAGCACCTGCTGCTTTTTTGAAAACCTTTTTGCTGACGCCTAAAATTGAGTATATTTTTTCGGGTTCACTTTTATCGTTCAATGGTAAAAATCCACCTTCTTTTTTCAATTTCTCGAACAGTTCATTGGCAAATTCTTCCACCAAAACAAATCCTTGTTTGTTCAATGCGATATCAAGTTTATTGCCCGGCCTTATTTTCTTCACATAGGCAGTCATGCGCATTCCGGTTTCTATGTCTTTGTATACCTCGTCGTGATAAACCAAACCGGCATATTTGCCATTGACGATGACATTGACACCCAATAGTGTGTTGTCTGCAATGATGATATCGACCTCATCTCCTTCTTCTACATCAATCACTGTATTGTCCAAGAACCTTCTCACTTTTTGAGATCCAACCAAGCGACCGCTATTTTCATCAAAATACAAATGAATCAGGTACAAACCGCCTATTCTCATTCTTTGCATTTGTTCACTGAATGGCACAAAAAGATCCTTTTCCAATCCCCAATCCATGAAAGCACCAAATTTGCTGTTGTCTTTCATCTCTAAAAGGGCAAATTTACCCAATTCAATTTTTGGGGTTAAAGTGGTAGCGACAACCCTGTCATCAAAATCCAAATACACAAAAACCTTTAGTTTATCGCCTATTTCATAATCTGATGGAATGTATTTATTGGGAAGTAGTACCTCATTCTCTTTGTCACCATCACCCAGAAACAATCCCGGTGGTGTCAATCTTAGAATTTCTAATGTATGATGAACGCCTATTTGCAGCACACAGCAAAGGTAAGGTTCTGCTCAACAATTCTAAGTATATTTTTAAGTCGGCACATGCAACAACAGAATATTAAAATTTATGATTTCTTTATACTTCTTCACCTAAATTTGTACTTACCATGTCCGAAAAAAGACAAGTTTCTCCAATTCAACAAATCATAATCAGCATCGGCTCCGTTGCTTTGGTCTCAGCCCTCTGCTATTTGGGCATCGATGCCATGGGTTACAAAGTTGTGGCTTTGATTCTTTTGATGACAGTTTCCATCTTGGCCCTATTGCTGGATATTCTTCCGGTCATTCTGGCCTCTTGCCTAAGTGCCATCTCACTCAACTTTCTGTTCATTCCCCCGGTATTCACATTTCATATTGACAACAGTGAAGACATACTCCTGTTTTCATTGTATTTTGTAATAGCTCTTGTGAGTGCAGTACTGAGCAATCGCATCAAGAAAACAGAAAAGATACTGCGCGACAAAGAAGAAAAGGTCAATACCATTAAGCTTTACAACACCTTACTCAATTCACTCTCTCATGAGTTGAGAACACCCATTTCAACCATTATTGGTGCTGTAGATACCTTAAAAGAAAAAGAAACTCAAATTCCGGAAAACGTTCAAGGTGAATTGCTCAACGAGATCAGTAAAGCTGCCTGGCGTTTAAATGGTCAGGTCGAAAAATTGCTCAATATGAGTCGACTCGAATCAGGAACATTAAGACCCCGTTTGGATTGGTGTGATATGACGGATCTGATTTCAGGAATTGTCAGAAAAACAGAATGTGCTGCTGATAAAATAAGCATGCAATTTGATGAACCATTGCCTTTGTTCAAACTCGATCTGGGACTAATAGAACAGGTGGTGATGAACATCCTTCAAAATGCGATTGTACACACACCTACCAATTCAAAAATCAATATCAGAACCAGTTTCGATTCGGGTGCCTGTCGTATCATCATAAGCGACAATGGGAATGGTATTAAAGATGAATTAAAAGACAAAGTATTTGATAAGTTCTATCGCATCAGCAGTTCGGGTACCGGGGGCAGCGGATTGGGATTATCAATTGCAAAAGGTTTTGTGGAAGCCATGGGTGGTGAAATCCTATTATCCGACAGTGCAGAGGGTGGAGCACAATTCAGTGTTTATGTGCCTTGTGAAGTGAGTTTCATCAGCGAATTGAAACATGAATAATCCCAGCATTCTCATCATAGACGACGAAGTTCAAATCAGACGTTTGCTCGAAATCAATTTGAGCAGCAACAATTATCATGTCTTGCAAGCTGCAAGTGGAGCGGAAGGGATTAAAATGGCTGCTTCACATCAACCTTCATTGATACTATTGGACATTGGTTTGCCCGACATGAGCGGTCACGAAGTATTGAAACGACTCAGAGAATGGTTCAATCAGCCCATTATCATTTTGTCGGTGATGGATGAAGAGCAACATATAGTTGATGCGCTCGACCACGGTGCAACCGATTACCTCAGCAAACCATTTAGAAGTGCTGAATTGCTCGCCCGTATTCGTGCAGCCATCAGAAGAAGTGAAGCACCCAACAACAAAACCATTTTACAATTTGCAGACTTGAGTATAGACCTTGAAGGTCGCACAGTCAGAAAAAATGGTGACATCATAAAACTCACACAAACTGAATTCAACTTATTGGCATTATTGGCTAAAAATGAAGGCAGGGTATTGACCCATAGCCAGATTTTAAAAGAAGTAAGAGGCGTTGGATTCCAAAATGAAACTCAGTATTTACGTGTCTTTGTTGGTACCTTGAGAAAGAAAATTGAAGACAACCCTGAATTTCCTGTACACATACACACTGAAAGTGGTGTTGGTTACAGATTCAATTGACCTTTATATTTTATTTATACCAATCTCCATTTCCTGTATAATCCCTTTATGTATCTGATATGAGATTTGCATTTGATTTCAATCATGCAAAACGATAACAGTAAAATCATCAACAAAGTATCCGCGGCATCACTGTTAGTAGCTCTGGGTATCATTTATGGTGACATTGGTACAAGTCCACTTTACGTATTCAAAGCCATTATTGGTGAAAGAAAAATCGACGCTATGCTCATTTATGGAGGTGTCTCTTGTATTTTCTGGACCCTTGTTTTACAAACAGGCGTGAAATACATTTGGCTCACATTAAAAGCCGACAACGATGGCGAAGGTGGTATATTCTCTCTTTATGCTTTAGTCAGAAGATATGGAAAACACCTTGTAATTCCCACCATACTTGGAGCCACAACACTGCTCGCCGATGGTATCATCACCCCTCCTATTTCAGTTGCTTCAGCTGTTGAAGGGTTAACGGCAGTGAAAGGTCTTGAAAACCTACCTACAGTACCCATTGTGATTACCATTCTCACCTTGCTCTTCTTTTTTCAAAGGTTTGGAACTCAAAAAGTAGGTGGCGTTTTTGGTCCCATCATGTTTGTTTGGTTCAGCATGTTATTGGTACTCGGACTTCGTCAAGTAGTGGCTTATCCGGAAGTACTAAAGAGTTTAAACCCAATTTACGCTTGGGATCTATTGAGTAAATACCCAAAAGGATTCTGGCTTTTGGGTGCAGTTTTCTTAGCAACCACCGGTGCAGAAGCTCTGTATTCTGACCTTGGCCACTGCGGTCGACGCAATATCCGAATTACCTGGTTCTTTGTCAAACTTTGCCTGATCACCAACTATCTTGGTCAAGCTGCATGGGCACTCAATCAAGGAAGTGACTTACTTGCAGGTCGAAATCCATTCTTCGAACTGATGCCATCTTGGTTCTTACTGAGTGGTATTTTAATTTCCACAGCCGCAACCATCATTGCCTCTCAAGCATTGATCAGCGGCAGTTATACATTGATCAGTGAGGCAATGAACCTCAATTTCTGGCCAAGAGTTTCCGTTCGTCAACCTTCAGAATTGAAAGGTCAAATCTATATTCCAAGTGTCAACAATTTGCTTTGGATTGGTTGTATTTTGATGATTCTGTACTTCAAAAACTCATCACACATGGAGGCTGCGTATGGATTTTCAATCACTGTTACCATGATGATGACAACATACCTGCTCAGTCATTTCTTGCTGTATCGCCTCAAATGGAACAAGATTCTGGTGATCGCACTGCTGCTGATATTTACATTAGTAGAGTCGTCATTCTTTATTGCAAATGTTGCAAAAATCAAAGAGAGGTGGATGTTTCTATTCTTTGAGTTGTTCATTTTCCTCACCATGTACGTTTGGTACTATGCCAGAAAAATCAACAACCGACTCACTCGCTTTATAGATTTGGGTCAATATGCATCTCAATTGAAAGAATTGAGTGAAGATGAAAACATCCCAAAATTCTCTACACATCTCATCTACCTGACCAAGGCCGATTCGAGACATGAAATAGAAGAAAAAATCATAAAATCGATATTCTCTAAAAAGCCAAAACGGGCTGATGTCTATTGGTTTCTACACATCAATAGAACTGAACAACCCTATACCCTCGATTATCAGGTGAATGAATTGGTGGATGACAAAGTCATTAAAGTGACCATCAATACCGGTTTTAGAATTCAACCCATGACTGAAATGTATTTCAAAAAAATAGTAAAAGATCTGGTCAAAAACAAAGAGCTCAATTTGCACATTCGTCCTGATGGATCAAGCAAATACAATCCTGAACCTGATTTCAAATTTGTGATGATAGAAAAATTCATTTCGGTAGAAAATGAGTTCACCTTAAAAGAGGGCCTGCTGATGAATTCATACTTCTTTTTAAAACGACTGGGACAAAGTGATACCAAAGCTTTTGGACTAGACAAAAGCGATGTATTACCCGAACAAGTTCCATTGGTGTACCATGCAAAACCGGAAATCGAAATTTTAAGAAAAAAATAATCCTACAATGTTAAATAAAAGCACATTCCTAAGCATTTGTTTGTACCTGATTGTTCAATCGAAAACAGATGCAAAAACCTATTCGAATCAAGTTTCGAATCAAGTTAAAATCGCCGAACAAAATAATGACAGTGTGCAAGAAAGGCAAGCCTTTGAGGGCTTGGACCTGACTTGGGCCAATGGCAGCGACAGAAGAACAGAAAACATTTTTCCAAACTTAAAATACTTCACCCCTTCCCTTTTGCTCGACATCAATTATACCCATTCGGGCAATAATCCAATAGACAATACAGTGATTGGCTCTACAGCTCTGGCACGCAACAACGAAATGACATTATCGGCCTTGCACTTTGGTGGTGATTTCAATTACAAAAATGCGAGAGCCAGGGTGATGACTCAATTTGGAACCCGCTCAACCGTAGTGCCAAGAAACGATTACAGTCCATACCGAGGACAATACAATCTGGCAAATGTTTACCGTTACCTAAGTGAAGCTTATGCAGGCTATCACATCAACAAATGGTATGGCATCAACATCGACGCCGGTTTATTTATGTCATACATAGGTTTGAACTCATTTTATCAAGCCGAAAATTGGGAGTATCAAGCTTCGTTTACATCTGATAACACTCCGTGGTTTTTCAATGGTGTGCGTATACAAATACACCCTAGCAAACATCTAAAAATAGAACCTTGGATCATCAATGGCTGGCAGAGTTATGCCAAATACAACTCCATGCCCGGATTTGGTGGCAATATCACATACATTCCAAACAGTAAATTTAAAATTCTGACCAATAATTATTATGGAACAGATGCTGCCGGTCTGCCGGCTCGCAAACGATTCCACAGTGACAACAGTGCGCTTTATAACTATTTGAATCGACCACTTTCAAAAGGCATTTCTAAAATGGCATTTTCATTGACTGTTGACATTGGATACGAAAAAGGTGCAGGTGTCAACGGATTCAAAAACGATGCTGTTAAAGGTCCGGCTCAATACTTTACCAGTGCCATGTTCTACAACCGCATTTGGTTCAACAAAAATAAGTTTGCCTTTACTTTTGGCGGTGGATGGATGGAAAATCCCGGCAGGTATTTGGTCTTGTATCCAACCGGCCAGGCAAGTCCATTGCCAAATCCAAACGATCCCACAACTACCGAAGGCAAATACCCCTTCAGTGCCAATCCGGGTGACCCATTTAAAGCCTGGGATGCCTCTTGTAACTTCGATTACTTACCCAATCAAAGTTTAACTTTCAGAATTGAATTTGTGCACAGACACTCTGATGTTCCATACTTTGCCGGTAGAGGTGGCGTTACTTCACAAACAGGTTATACAACTGCAGTACTGGATCCAAATTGGAGACCTGATCTGGTAAAAAACGAAAACAGAATTATCGCTGCAATTTTGTTCCGTCTATAAACAATTAAGAACACCTCACGTAAAGATACAGTTTATCAATAATCAAATTTTTTCAGATTGGTGTTCATGCGAAATCCCAAACTGAAGAAAAGATTTTTACTGTCATCCAATTGACGAAGATTCAATCGGGCATCTACAAATAGGTTGTACTTGATCATGTAACTGACGGTGAAGTCGAGTGTGGTTAAATGCATCTTTTTGCCCATGAACATTTTTGAATCAAAATCAGTTACACGGGTGTCGTATGATCTGAGTAAATTGGAACCATAGTTTCTGCCATTCAAGAAACTGTCGCGGCCTGCAACAGCATTGGTAAAGACCAGATTGGCATACCAGCGGCTTTTATAACTGTAGCGAATACCCAAAACAGTTTCCGAAAAATTAGACCCCAATGGATGTGCCAGAGCTTGATTGAAATGTGTGAAACTTTGAGTCGGTCGCATGTGACTATAGGTATATGGACGACAACGGTTGTATTCAACAAAAGCATCTAAATTTTTAATTTTAAATGCATCCAAAACTTTAGCACCTAACTGATAAGCATATTTATTTGCCCACCAATTGGGCTGACTTTTGATGTACTTCAAATTGAATTCATCCAAAATGAATTGACCATACAAGACGTAGCGCTTTTTGATGTCCCAATTAATATCTGCAGCCATCATGCTATTGTCTCTGCTACCCAAATTGGATTCAATTGCTCTGTAAAAAATAACCGGATTAAGGTAATTGAGATCGAATTGATTCAACTGAGTGCTATCGATTCGATCAAAGATGACCATTTCATTTAAACCAATGTTCAGATTGGGTCTGAGGTCAAAACTCAAACGGTGAAAAGCTCCATACTTTTTCCCATACAAAATGTTACTGAGTATTGGACCATTATCTGTAAATTGAGTGAATAGATTTTGATAGTGAAAGCGCCCCACATCTGTATTGATCTTCAAGAAAAGGTATTGAGGTGCAAATTCACTTAAAATCAGAGAACGATAGCCATTGCCGATTTTATTCTTATCATGACCGAATTGAAAACGAATGTGGTTGTTGACTGCATTGAAGGTGAAATAAGCCCTGGCTTGAAAAAAATCAATCGCCCCTTTGTTCTTGAATTTTTTATAGAAGAATTCATTGGGCACAAAATTGAGTGAGTCGGTAAAATACCTGTATGGATAAGGCAACAGGGCTTGATTTTCTGTGAGCATGGAATAAAAACCAACACCTTTGCTCATTCCACCGATATTGCCTTTGATTTCTACTCCTCTGGTATTTTGCCAAATGCTTCCGCTATCGTCTTGACCGGACACAAAATGCAAAATGGGATTAATGATCAATAGGTAATCATCTTGTTTCTCCAGTTTGTAAAAATTTTTACCATCCTTATAAAAGATATTAAAAATTGGTTTTTTAAACTCTGGATAATTACTCGCACTCGCAATTTGAATGTAAGAATCAACTGAATCAGGCAATTGATAATTGATCTGATTGAATTGATTAAGGGCTTTATCATACCTTAATTTATAAAACGCCTGAACATTGGACTTGTATAACTCATCATTCAACCAAGATTCAACAGGACAATAAACTTGCTGTGCATTGAGCTTGCTGAATACAAGCAAAAGAAAAAGAAATACCAGTTTCTTCATACACAGACAAAAATAAGGATAATGTGTCAAAGACCAGAATATTTCCTTTGTGCCTTCTCCATTTGTCTGTCCCAGATCAATTGTGCCAAACATTTGGCAATCTCTCGGTTTTCTTTTCCAAAGCATTGCTTGGCCTTAGATTCATACACATCAATTCTATACAAAAGATTGACAAGTGCATTAAAATCTTTGTTCAACAATTCATAGACTTTATCTTCCAGCCAAATGATGATTTGTTGGGTATCCAGAGGCAAACTATCTACAGCAAACAACTGTTTTGTAGAATCAATGGCATATTGCTGCAAATTATCAGAATCACTCATTGGTACAAATTTAATCTAAGTTCAATGAAAAAAATCTCCGGATGATCAAGCTCATTTATTCTCGTTTTTTGAGTTTCTATCTAAAAGCAGAATTACATATTAAGTAAACTGATTAAATTCGAAGCATGAACAGCACAGAATCTGCTATATTGAACCGCAAAAGACTGGTAGAATTATTGCCCGAAGGCACAATTGCCATATTTAACAACAACGATATATTTCCGGGCAATGCAGACGGCAACTTGCCATTTAAAACCAACTCAGACGTGTTTTGGCTCACCGGCATCAAGCAAGAAGAAACCACATTGATCTTATTTCCAAATCATCCTGATGAAAGCATGCGCGAAGTTCTATTTATGATGGAAGCAGATGAAAGTTTCACCAAATGGCACGGTAAACGATTGAGTATTGAAGAAGCTTCTGAATTATCAGGTATAGAAGCTGTATTCACCATGGATAAATTTGAGGCAGTGTTGCAAGGCAGCATCAATTATGCTCAAAAAATTGGTTTGAACACCATTGAACACCCTCGTTCAGAGAATGTTTCTGAAACCCGCGACCACCGTTTCAACAAGGCATTGATACAGCGATATCCACTGCATCCCATCGTTAGGCTTGCTCCAATATGCGGAAAACTGCGTTCATCTAAAAATGAATTTGAAATAGAGCAAATGCAAATTGCCTGCAATGTGAGTGAAAAAGGTTTCAGAAGATTACTTCAATATGTGAAACCCGGGGTTAGAGGCAAACAAGTAATGGCTGAGATGATACATGAATACCTTCAGCACGACTGCACTTGGGCCGATTATGAACCCATTGTAGCTTCGGGTGCTAACACCTGTATATTGCATTACATCAGCAATGAAAACACTTGTAAAGATGGTGATCTATTGCTATTGGATGCCGCTGCTGCTTATAATTGTTACAATGCCGATCTTACTCGAGTTATTCCGGTTAATGGCAGATATAGCCCAAGGCAAAAAGAATTGTACAATGCAGTGCTTCACATTCACAAAGAACTCAAACATACCATACGTTCGGGCATGCACATACAAGAGATACAAAACTTGTGCAATGAGTTGACCATGGAAGCTTTGATCAATTTGGGTCTTTGCAGCGCTGAAGACATCAAAAACAAAGGCATTCAACATTTCAGAGATAGATATGCCTATCACAACTTTGGTCATTATCTGGGATTAGCCGTTCATGATGTCGGAAACATATTTGAACCCATACCTGAAAATGCCATCATCACCATTGAACCCGGCATATACATTCAAGAGGAAGGCATTGGTGTTAGATTAGAAAACAATGTGCTGGTGAGGAAAGACATGAGCATAGATTTGATGTCGAACATTCCATTGGAGCCTGAAGAAATAGAAGACCTGATGAATTAATTTTGAATCTCCCTATATTCGCTTTATGAACAAGCGGGAATTCATCAAAAACTGCTCCTTAGGAGCTATGGCTTTGCCCCTTTCTCCACTCATAAAAACAGTTGAAAAAACAGTGTTACCGGACTTTGGAAAAACCATTGATTGGGACAAAGTTAGAGAGCAATATCAATTGGATGAACGCTACATCAACCTCGAAAACGGGTATTACAACATTTTACCCAAATACACTTTAGAAGCTCAGATCAAACACCTTAATGATTTAAATGTTGGTGGATCATATTACATGCGCAACGACATGATGGAAGGTCGGCGCTCTGCCAGGCAATATCTGGCCGATTTTCTCGAATGCCCAATTGATAACATCATCATTACACGCAATACCACTGAGTCATTGAATTCGGTCATTTGCGGTATAGATTGGAAAAAAGGAGATGAAGCCATTATGGCCAATCAGGAATATGGTGCTATGCTAGATATGTTCAAACAACAATCCAAACGTTATGGCATGGTCAATAAATTCATTGATCTTCCAATTTCTCCTACTTCCGATGAAGAAATTGTTGACCTATACAGAAAACAGATCAACAGTCATACAAGAATCATATTGCTCTCACACATTGTGAACATTACAGGTCAAATTTTGCCGGTTAGGAAAATATGTGACATGGCACATCAAAATGGCGTGAAAGTATTGGTGGACGGTGCTCATGCAATCGGACATTTCCAATTTAATCTCACCGAATTAAATTGCGATTATTATGGGTCCAGCCTGCACAAATGGTTGAGTGCACCATTGGGTGTTGGTTTACTCTATGTCAAATCGGAACATATAGAAAGTTTGTGGCCTTTGTTTGGTGAGTCTGCGTATGACAACAAACATGTATTGAAACTCAATCACAGCGGTACTATTCCATTACACATTGAAATGAGTATTGCAGATGCCATTGATTTTTACAAACAGATTGGGGCCGAAAACAAAGAAAACCGGTTGAGAACATTGAAAAATTATTGGGTGGAAAAGGTAAAAAACAATCCCTCTATTTATTTCAATACGCCAAATGATACAAGCCGTTCATGTGCCATTGCCAATGTGGGACATACATCTAAAAAACCTCAGGAACTTGCCGCCTATTTACTGAAAGAACATAAAATTTGGACTGTTGCCATTGATGCTGCGGGTGTGAGGGGTTGTAGAATAACACCCAATGTATTTAATACTTTCAAAGAATTGGATAAATTTGCAGACGCACTTAATCATCTCTAATCATGAAACGCATACATCTTTTCGAAATTGAAGATTTATCCTGGTTCCCATCCTTTTTAAGGAACTATGCAACAGACTTCCTACAATTCGGCGCCAACAAATTTGATGCTTACAAAGGCTCTGTATCATTGATCTCTGAAGCCTTAAAGAAAAGCAATACCCATCAAATCATCGACATTGCATCCGGAGGAGGTGGAGGTTTACTGAAATTGGCCGAACACCTCAAAGCCCTTCACCCTGATTTAAAAATCAAGTTGACGGATTACTATCCAAATGTTCCTGCATTTAAAAGAACATGTGCATTGATGCCCGAGGTTTTCGAATATGTGGAGCAGCCGGTGAATGCTTTGAATGTTGATCCGAGTTACAAAGGATTGAGAACGCAGTTCCTTTCTTTGCATCATTTTCGACCCAATGAGGCCATCAGCATTTTGAATGATGCTGTTAAGAAACAACAATCTATTGCCATCTTTGAGGCACAACAAAGAGATGTGCCTTCATTTATTCGCATGTTGTTTTCTCCTATCACTTTGATTTTAATGACTCCCTTCATCAAACCTTTTAGTTTTTTACGAATACTGTTTACTTATCTTATTCCAATTCTACCCATCATGGTATTATGGGATGGGATAGTATCTGTACTTAGAACTTATGATGAAGCTGAATTGAAAGCCCTAATAGACAAAGTAGACAACAAAGATTCATTTGAGTGGAAGATCGGTTATACCGAAGACAAACCTGTGAAAGTTGGCTATTTGATAGGTGTTCCAAAGCAATAATAAAACAAAATTATGATCATAGCCATTGCCGGTCCTTATTCTGCTGATAATGCAGAAGATCGATTACACAATCTAAACAGAATGAATGAGGCTGCAGCCCGAGTGCTTGAAATGGGTCATACCCCACTCATTGGTGTCAATGCAGCCTTACCTGTACTGGAAATGTCTATCATAGAAGATCCTTATGAAAGCATCATGAAAATTTCAATGGCAGTGATCAGTGCTTGTGAAGGTATACTGTTAATTGGTGAAAGTCCGGGTGCGTTGAGAGAAAGAGATTGGATGATCGCCAACAATAGACCTGTATTTCATTCTTTGGATGAGTTGAAAGCGATCAATTGATCGCAGTACCCAAAATTTCAGATATTGCATTTCTCACTGCAATGAGTTCCATGTGGTAATGCAAGCAAAAATCCCTTTTTTCAGGATCTTGCGTTTCTGACATTTCCTCCATATTGGTTTTGATGAGTTGATTCAATTTGTGTTTCTTAAGGAATAAAAACAGTGATTGCAGATCATGAACATAGTTTTCTCTGACTGTTTTAATGAAGATACCATTTTCACCCCAAACCGGACTGAGTTCATGGCGCTCAGTTAAGAAATCAGCTGCCAATTGTCGGATCTCGGAGTCAGTATGGTTCACAAAATAATTCTCATCTATGGACAATTCTTCTTCCAAATGTTTGGACACTTCTTCCAGTATCCTGCTGTACAAAGGATGATTGATCTTGAGCGCGTCGTCTTCTTTAAGTTCCTTAAAAATGAAATCAAGCACTGTGGCATCCTCCATAAATTTCTTATGACCACTTTGTATGATCAAACGAATCAAATTCAATTCCTGATCATCGCTACCGGTATACACCTCCTGAGGAGGTAATTCGGTTGGTGTTTCAAGAATATCTTGTATTTCCTTTGAAATGACCTGATCATCTACCGCTGATTTGCTTCTTCTTATTTTGGTGATCTCAGCCAAAAGTAATTTCTCATCTGTGTCCATTAAGCGACTGCATTCTCGGGCATAAGCAGCGCGTTTCAAAGCATCAGGAATCAAAGAAATGCTGGTCAGTAGATTTTTAACCACTTCTGTTTTGCGTATGGGATCAGTACCCACACCTTCCATCAACAGATCGGTTTTAAACAAGATGAAATCACGTTCTTTGTCTTTCAGGTATTTTTGAAATTCAACTGCACCCAAATGTTTGCAATATGAATCAGGGTCTTCTCCTTCAGGGAAACTAACCGTTCTAACATTTAAACCTTGTTCCAGCAACAAGTCTATTCCTCTGATAGAGGCTTTGATACCTGCGGCGTCTCCATCATATAAAACAGTTACATTATCTGTAAAACGTTTAATGAGTTTTATCTGTCCTTCCGTGAGAGAGGTACCCGAAGATGCCACCACATTTTTCACATCAGCTTGGTGCAAAGTTGTGACATCTGTATAACCTTCAACCAAATAACAATTGTTGAATTGCCGTATGTATTTTTTAGATTGATAAATGCCATAAAGCACATTGCTTTTATGGTAAACGTCTGTTTCAGGTGAGTTGAGGTACTTAGGAGAGCGGTCGTCTTTAACCAGTTGTCGTCCTCCAAAAGCAATGACTTTACCTGTAAGGTCATGAATAGGGAAAATGACCCTGTGTCTGAACAAATCAAAATGGGTACCGTCTTCCCTTTTTTTGATCAAACCTGCATCTTCAAAATAGGTGAGGTTAAATTGATTGGCCTTGGCTTCATCCACAAGACTGGTCCATCCTTGTGGACTGTAACCCAATTGAAATTCTTCAATGGTTTGACGGGTAAATCCGCGTTCTCTGAAATAAGATTCAGCCACCAATTTACCTTCATCGGTTTCCAGTTGTTTGATGAAATATTTAGAGGCAAAATCGAGCGCTACCAGAAGACTTTCGCGTTTCTTTTGTTGCTCATTGTATTCTTCACGGTTTGAAATGTTATCTTCTTCAAGTTGAATGCTGTATTTGGCGGCCAATTTTCTGATGGCATCGGTAAAACTGATGCTGTCATGTTCCATTAAGAAACTAACTGCGTTGCCAGCTTTTCCGCAACCAAAACATTTGTAAATACCTTTACTGGGAGATACCGTAAAAGAAGGAGATTTCTCATCGTGAAATGGACAACGACCCAATAGATTAGCTCCTCTTCGTTTGAGGGCAATATAGTCACCAACCACTTCGTCAATGGCTGTAGCATTTAATACTTCGTCTATTGATTTTTTGGAAATCACCTAGGCAAAGTTAATTAATTTCAGATACAATTTGTGGAGTATGGGATCAGAACAAACCGTTCAATTCGGCTTCAATTTTATTGATAACAAAATTGGCATCATTGGGGTCATTTTCAAAATCCAATTCATCGATGTTGAGCACTACCAATTTACCGGATTTGTATGTTGAGATCCAAGCTTCGTAGCGTTCATTGAGACGTTTGAGGTAATCCAAACGAATGCTGTCTTCATAATCTCTGCCCCTTTGCTGAATTTGTTTTACCAAGGTAGGAATGGTGCCTCTTAGGTAAATGAGCAAATCTGGCGGTTGAATCATGGTGTTGAGTGAATTGAAAAGCGAGGTGTAATTCTCATAATCGCGGGTACTCATCAAGCCCATTGCATGAAGATTGGGTGCAAAAATGTTTGCATCTTCATAAATGGTTCTGTCTTGAATGGTGGGTTTGTCGTTTTCGCGAATCCTTTTGATGTTGTTGTACCTGACGTTTAAGAAATAAACCTGAAGGTTAAAACTCCAACGCTGCATGTCTTCATAAAAATCGCTGATGTACGGATTATCATCATTGTCCTCCAATTGAATATCCCAGCCGTAATGTTTGGCCAGCATGTTGGCCAGGGTAGTTTTTCCGCTGCCAATATTACCTGCTACGGCAATGTGCATCACTTTATTTTTAGCCTTGCTCATGTGGTGCAAACATATTGAAATTATTCTAAACGTCAAGTCAATTGATGAAAAATGTGGAAATCTAGCAATGGAACACCTTTCGACAGTTTTTCAATTTGAGAAACAAAATCATTGAGACTTAATTTACTGGTTATTAAATACTGATTAACAGAGCCTTGCAACTATTCTTTGTAAAGTTTGAAGCTCTTGGAAATCGCCCTATTTCGAATAAAAAATATTTTTAAATACTCAAATATGGCTTCAATAATCGATTCACATAATCGACATATTTCTTTTTCAAAGCAGCATTCAGCTTAAACGATTCGGGTAATTGCACAAAAAACATGGTTCTCATTGCTCCGCTCAATTCCATTATATAGTCGATGTCCTCATCATCCAAATCAGACCTCAAAACCTCTGATTTCTGCAAAGCCTTTAAAACCGGTAACATTTGTTGCTTTCGTTTTGCATTTTCTTTGTCAATTCTCTTGCTCAACTCAGGGTAATGTCGCCTGATTTCAACAAAATCTTTGAAAAAAAACT
>DASWYG010000450.1:0-3370 GCA_036405075.1 Bacteroidia bacterium
AGTTTTTGAAATAGGACTACCTTTGGGGCAAATATTTTTATTATGAAAATAAGTTCTATTATTTGTTGGATGTTTGCCATTGCAAGTCTCCAAGTTCAAGCGCAAAGTTTTGATCCTGCCATTTATAAAGTGGGAACAAAATATCCGGGTTACATCATTCGATTAAATGGTGATACTTCTTATGGTTTTGTAGAAGCCGATTACCGTTGTTCATACAGCGGATTGGGCAGTAGCAATCAAAGTCAATGTAAATTCTTCTTAAATGAAAGCGACAGAAAACCAGAAGGTAAGTATGGTCCTAAAGAAATCAAAGCTTATCAGATTGCAGACATGCACTATAGGTCTATTGAAAAAACAGGCATGATCAAATCGACTGATTTTTATTTGTTGGTAGAAGATGGGCACCTTTCTCATTATCAATCTTACATGACCAATGAAGGGTTTTCTACCATGTCTAAAGGATCTAATGAAACACAAGAAGAATTTGATAAAAGACGTTTTAAAACTTTGGACTATTATCACAGACCCGGTATTTCACCATTTCAATACAGTGAATTGGCGGTTGGTGGATTTGCGAAAAAATTATCGGCAGCTTTATCCGATTACCCTGAATTGTCAAACAAAATAAAAGAAAAGGAAGAAGGCTACAGATTGCTTCAATTCTATGACATCATAAAAGAATACAACACATATTTTAAAACTAAAGAGGACTAATGAAAAATTTAATGATGGCCCTGTTGTTTGCATTCGGGATGAGTGCAGCAGTGGCACAAAATACTACGTTTAAATGGGGTCAATTGGGTGAATTCAAAAATTCGGATGATCATTTTACAGAAGTCTTGCATTTCAGTGACAATGCAGTGTTTTTAGATCGCTATGATTATAAGAGTTATAAGCACTATATAGAGAAATATGATGCCAATCTCAAATTGGTGTATTCTGTAGAGGCCTATATGACCAAATCTGAAATCAAAAATACCATGTCGTATGCAGGTGCGGCAGTGCTTGGTGGAAAAGCTTATTTTTTCATTCATGTGTGGAACCCGGATGATTTAGAAAATACCCTTATGGCATTTGAGCTCGATGACAAAGGGGAAGAAGTTCGTAGATTTCCATTGGCTAAAATATCTGCTGAGAAAAAAGGGAAAGTGCCGGATTATACCTTTGCAGTTTCACCGGATCAAACCAAATTGGGTGCAATAGGTGTTTACCCATTCGAAAAAGAAGATACAGAAAAATGGCATGCAATCATATACGATGAAGCCCAGAAAAAAGTAATTCTCGATAAGAAAAATGTTGAAACCAAAGTGCCTCAGGAACGATATGAGATCAATGATTTGTTGATCAACAACAATGCAGTGATGTTCTCGTTCAAACGTTGGGACATTAAGAAATTGGGCCAATTCACAGCTTTTGTTACCCTTACACCCAATGGTGATGCCAAGCGTACAGATACTGAATTGGGTGGCAAAGCCATCACTTCCAGAAAAGTGTTTTTAAACAAACAAGGTCAGGCTTCCGTGGTTGGTTTTCTCAGTGATTTTGAAAAAGACGGTGGAGAAATGGCTGGTCACTATTATTTCACAGTAGATGAAAAAGGCGATTTGCTTAAGTGCACACATGAAGCATTTGGTGAAGACGTTTTCAAGTTAGTAGATGCCGGCGGTTTGATCACCAAGGACATGTATAGATTGCGCAGCGATTACAAATATGTAAATTGTGTTGAAGGTGATAAAGGTGAAATCACTTTGTTCATTGAAAAATACAAAGCAGATAGAAAGTCATTGCCACTGCCTCCGGGTCAAACTGGTATGCCACCATCTGAGTACAGTTATGTACACGGAGAGGCAATAGCCATTCGTTTAGACAATACCGGTCATAGATTGTGGGCTGCAGATTTCAAAAAGACACAAACATACAAGTCTTTGCGCCAGTATGTTTATTTTGGTAGCATAGTGCCATTGATGAAAGGCGACGAAGTTTATTTTATATGGAACAACATCGACTTTCCTTTGATTCCTAAAACAGGTTTGGCCACACCGGGATGGTTAGATGCTGCAGGCAAAAAACACACACTCGAAGAGTATGGTGGTCGCATGGTGCATCCAACTTGTTTATCTGGATATGATGCCAATGGCAACCCCTTATTTGCAGACAACCCCGTGCAGTATGCCATGCCATTGTTGGAGATGTACAAAGGTGCCACTTATCCGGTTTCATTCAATACCAGTTTGACTGCTCAAAACGGCAACAAGGTGTTATTGATCATGGAAATGACAGGTGGGGCCGACAAGGGTCAGGGAAAATTCCAGCTCTGTGTGGTAACCGTGAATTGATTCTTCATTTAATATTTTATAAGCAAGCCGATTCGAAAGAGTCGGCTTTTTTTATGTGACAAAATAGATGTCATTTGGTTTGATGATTTAAAACCATTTGCAAAAAAGTCTACTTTGAATATTTAATTTTGTTAAAAAAGGAGTAGGTTGATTTCGTGACAGACATTTTGACATTGACAAAATTTCATAGTAGTATTTAGCTATTTTGATTAAATTTTAAAAGGTTTTCATTGTTCAATAGAGTTTATTCTAGTAATTTGTAGTTGTTAAATAAGATTGTTTGATTGTTGTTTTAAGTTAAAAATATTTATGAGTGTTATATATTTTTTTACAGATACAGATGAAATGGATTCTCAGGATGCAATTGATTCATTTGGTCCATTAGTTGGAGATGAGGATTTGAAGTATCAGATTGCTAGTTTTCACAAAGGATTAGAGGTGTCCCCAGATTCGAGATTAGAGCCTAAAGCAATTGCAATTTGTAATGGATTTGGCAGATATCAAGAAGGAGTTGATTCTAGTATGTTTCATTTTGTTTTAAAACCAGATTCCGAATTAATTCCTGGATTGCCTATAAAATATATTATTTATAGAAATATTTTAAAAACAAGTGTAGTAAATATTTCTAATAATCAAATCAAGAGCATTGGTGTTACTGATCAATTAATTAATGCAAATCCTTCAATAACAGATCCAAACGCATTGGGGTTGGCATTTAGAAGTTTAAGCTCTTCATCCGCTCCATCTGAAGGTTATGCCAGAGAAAATATAGATGATATTAGAACGATTTTTTTTGAGAATACAGAAACCAAACCATTAGTAGTGCAGGCTGGGCAGAGTATAGGAGTATTTAATAAAAATAAATTTAGTATTCAAATTGTATTAGATAATTCACTTTATTCTAATAAATTGGAGTTAGTGAGAGATACCAATTCGCCAAGTACTTTTTTGATAGATTTATCTTCTTGCACTGAATTGGAAGCAAAATTTAGAAGAGAAAGGATATTAAATTTCTTGGATCCATGTGCCTTTTA
>DASWYG010000451.1:0-7784 GCA_036405075.1 Bacteroidia bacterium
TGTTTAATTTCTTTAAATTACTTGCTTCTAAGAGCCATTGAAGGGATTTGAACCCTTGACCTCTTCCTTACCACGGAAGTGCTCTACCCCTGAGCTACAACGGCTGGTTTGGGTCTGGAATCCGGCTCGGCCTATAGAGAAAACACTTTGTTTTGTCTTAGGGCTAAAATGGACTTTGGCATCAAGAGCGGGAGACGAGGCTCGAACCCGCGACCTACAGCTTGGAAGGCTGTCGCTCTACCAACTGAGCTACTCCCGCATATTGCAGAACTAACATTGGGTTGGTTCTGTTTTTGATGATGACCTTGGGTGGGAAGTGGTGGATTCGAACCACCGAAGCCGAAGCAACAGATTTACAGTCTGTCCCATTTGTCCACTCTGGTAACTTCCCATAGTCATTTTTGAGCCACTTGTCGGGATCGAACCAACGACCTACTGATTACAAATCAGTTGCTCTACCAGCTGAGCTAAAGTGGCCTGTAAAAGAACTTTTTTAATCCTTTATATTTCATCATTTTAGCTATTTGCTTATTTGATTTCTGTAAAAAGGACTGCAAAAAAAGCGTTTTTATTTCACATTTCAAAACGTTTCGCAAAAAATATTTAACAAACAGGGCCTTGGTTTTCACCAAAGGCCCTGTTGATTGTCCCGAAAAATGGATTTTAATGTTTAATCGCTTAATCGGATAAAAGAGATGGAGCTAATCAAGCCGAAGTATTTGTAACTTTTTGCTTATATTTCATCAATTGTGCTCTCAAAGCATCTTCTGCCTTATCAATTGCATTTTCAAATGTGCGATCATGTTCTTCGACAAATAATGTGGAATTCGACACATTGACTTTGATCTCAAGAATTTTATTGACTTTATCGTCAGACTTTTGAACTTTAAGATAAACAGAGGCATCTATGATTTTATCATAATAATGCTCCAGCTTCCTAAGTTTTTGCTCTATAAGGTCAAGTAATTTCTTGTCGGCTTTAAAGTTTGTGCTTTGAAATTGGATTTCCATAATGTAATTGATTGTTTTAAATTAGGTTTATTTTGATTTAGGATGAGCCATCTTATGAATCTTCTTAAGACGCTCTACGCTGTTGTGTGTGTATACTTGGGTAGCTGATAGATTGGCATGACCCAGCAATTCTTTGATCGCATTAAGGTCTCCGCCATTGTTGAGTATGTGCGTGGCAAATGTGTGCCTGAGTACGTGTGGACTCTTCTTCTTCAAAGTGGTTCCATCCGACAATATCTTGTGTACAGATCTGTATACAAAATTGGGATACAACTGCTTTCCCGAAGGCGTGTTAAAGACGTATTGGCTTGCCGGATGCATACCTGCATTGCGTTCCAACGCTTCTGCAAGTTCATCAGTAATTGGTATGATCCTTTCTTTATTTCTTTTTCCAAGTACTTTTAGAGTGCCTTGTGCAAGGTTGATGTTCTGCTTCTCAAGATGTATCAATTCACTCAATCTCATACCTGTGTGGTACAAAGTTAACAAAATATCATCGGCAATGTTATCAGAATCTTCAAAATTTTCGTCGCTTTTTTTATCGACCAATTCATTCATCATCAGATTCATCCTAGTTTCATCAATGAAAACTGGTAATTTCTTGGCAACTTTTGGAGAAGTTACTTTTAACATTGGGTCTTTTGTTGTCAAACCATGCTTGAGTAAATATCTGTAATAAGCTTTTAAGGAAGATATTTTACGGTTAACGGATCGAGGATCCATACCGTTGAGCATCAATTCAGACAGCCAAGATTTGATTTGTAAGTGATGAAGCTCTTCTACTGAAGTTATCTCGAATTGTTGAGATGCATATTCAAAACACGCGCTCAAGTCACCGATATAGGCTTTGACCGTGTGTGCAGACATTTTTTTTTCTGCAGTGAGGTAGGTTTCAAACCTATATAAAAAAAAAGCGTCCGATAAATTCATTATCGGACGCTAAATTAATATTTTATTACGATTAATTGTTCAATTGATTTTGAACAAAAGACCTGTATGCTGCTTTTTTAATTTCCATTCTTCTGGTAATAGATGGTTTTTCAAAAGCTTGTCTGCTTCTGAGTTCTTTCATGATACCAATTTTCTCGTACTTCTTTTTGTACTTTTTAAGAGCTTTGTCGAGGTTTTCGTTGTCTTTGACGTTGATATAGATCATTCTGTTTGTCTAAATTTAGGGATGCAAATATAATATAATTTCAGATTTGAAAAAAAAATAATAATTAAAATTTTAAAAGCTTCATCCACAATGTCCTTATTTTAGGATATTTCTGGCAATTACAAGCTTTTGAATTTCAGATGTACCTTCTCCTATTGTGCAAAGTTTACTGTCTCTGTAATACTTTTCGACCGGAAAATCTTTGGTATAACCATAGCCTCCAAATATCTGAACGGCTTCAGTTGAAACCTTTACACAGGTTTCACTTGCATAATATTTTGCCATAGCAGATACTTTTGTAACCGGTAAATGTTCATTTTTTAGGTGGCAAGCTTCTGCAATAAGAAGTTCTGATGCTTCTATTTGAGTTGCCATATCCGCTAATTTGAAACCAATGGCTTGAAAATTTGCAATGGGTTGTCCGAATTGTTCTCTCTCACTGGCATATTTTAATGAAGCTTCATAAGCTCCTTTTGCTATTCCCAAAGACAGTGCAGCTATTGAAATTCTGCCACCATCCAGTACTTTCATTGCCTGAATGAATCCATCACCTAAATTGCCCAACATATTTGATTCAGGAATTCTGCAATCTTCAAAAACCATTTCTGCAGTTTCACTGGCTCTCATGCCCAATTTGTTTTCCTTTTTGCCGGCTTTGAAACCAGGAGTACCTCTTTCAACAACAAATGCTGTTATACCATGAGAATCTAAAAGTTCTCCAGTTCTGGCCAATACTACAGCTACATTTCCTGTTATACCATGTGTGATCCAGTTTTTTGCACCATTTAAAACCCAATGGTCTCCATCTTTTTTAGCGGTAACCTTCATTCTAAGCGCATCACTTCCTGTATTTGCCTCAGTTAAGCCCCAGGCACCTATCCATTCACCACTTGCAAGCTTAGGCAACCACTTCATTTTTTGCTCTTCGTTTCCGAATTGTAAAATATGACCGGTACAAAGACTGTTATGAGCGGCAAGACTTAATCCAATGGAACCACAAACTTTAGCGGTTTCAACTATTGCATCAACATATTCAAAATAACCCAAACCTGATCCTCCATAATTTTCAGGAACAAGAATGCCCATTAAACCCAATTTTCCCATTTCGTGGAAAAGGTCAACAGGAAACTTTTGAGCTTCATCCCATTCCATGACATTTGGACGAATGTTTTTTTCAGCAAAGTCTTTACACATTTGCCTGATCATGAGCTGGCTTTCAGTAGGCGTAAAATTCATAAAGTCGCAAAAATAAAAAGAATTCGCCAACAAAAAAGTACTGATTTGAAATTTAATAAATTTCACAATAATGTTAAATTATTTTAATACTGCGCATTAATCGTAACTCTCTTATAATTGCTTGATTCTTGGATGATTGATGTATTCACTTACATATTTCAACTGAATAAGATTGAGATTAAAGTGCCAATTGTATCGATGAAATCTATCAATTGAATCTCAAATAATGGCAAAACTGCTGGATATTATCTTGAGTAAATGTAATAATTGACTTTAAATCTTCACAAGAACCAAATTTTCCATGTTGATTTCTGTAATTGATCAACGCGCGTGAATGCTTAAAACCACAATATGGATGTTGCGAAAGTGAACTCACATCAACCGAATTGATGTCTATTGTTTTGATCAAAGTAGAATCAATTTTTAATCTTGGTAAGATCAATGTTATGGTTTCAGGTCTAAGTCCATAAACTTGACTCAATTGACTTAAACTGTAAAAGCCACCTAATTTGTCTCTGAAATTGATGATTCTGAGCGCTAGTTTGGAAGCTATGCCCGGTAGTGATTTTAAGGCATTTGTATCTGCTGTATTAATTTCTATTAAATGTTCAATTCTATATTTACGATCAAATTTTTCTAAATGATTTGAACTCGTTTTTAGCGGTAAATCAATCCAAGGTAAAACTTTATCGAACCAAGTGGTGTCCATGCCATAAATCTTTAGAATGTCAGATTTGAATTTAAATTTAGCTCCTGAATTTCTAAATGAAATGATCCTTTTTGCCAGGTGTTTTTTTAATCCGTATTTTATTAGCAGGTCCTCTCCTATTTTATTTGGGTCAAAAAGACGAATTGAATCCGGTATGACTGAATGATGTAATGATTGTTTGGATTTCTCAGATTCCAATAAATTTATTTTTGCGATCAATTCATTTACATCCATGGATTGCTCAAATTTCAATTCATTGGTGAAATAAAGAAGAGCTGATAGAATCAGCATCATGATCATAAGAACAATGGTTGCATTTTTTTCACCCCGGGTGAAAGAAAAATAATTTTGAAGTTGGCGTAAAAAAAGACCCATAATCATTGCAGCGATTCAAAATTACTGCTAGAATATGGGTCTTCGACAGGTGTTTGTTCGGGTTAGTTTATATTCTTTTCAAACCCAACAATATTTTTTATGAGTTGCTTTTTACAAAGCAGCATTCATCAATTTGTCGTGGTTGTATTTACCAGACTGCAAATTGTTTTTAATTTCTTTGAAAGCATTGATGGTTCTTTCAACATCTGCTAAAGAGTGTGCAGCAGTTGGAATCAATCTGAGTATGATCAATCCTTTTGGAATTACAGGATAAACAACGATAGAACAGAAAATATCAAAATTCTCTCTCAGGTCGTAGGTCAGGTGAGTAGATTCGGCTACAGTACCATTCAATATCACAGGAGTAACCGGTGTAGTAGTGGTACCGATATTGAAACCTGCTTCTTTTAATCCATTTTGAAGTGCATTGACAATGTTCCAGAGGTTATCTTTCAATTCAGGTTTTGTTCTGATCAAATCCAGGCGTTTGAGAGCACCTACCACCAATGGCATAGGCAGCGATTTGGCATAGATTTGTGAACGAAGGTTATAACGAAGGTAATTTAGAATTGGTTTAGGGCCGGCAACAAAAGCACCAATACTTGCCATAGATTTAGCAAAAGTAGAAAAGTGTAAATCCACTTCATCTACTACACCTTGTTCTTCAGCTGTACCGCTACCGGTTTTTCCCATTGTACCAAATCCGTGTGCATCATCTACAAAGAGTCTGAAACTGTATTTCTTTTTCAACTCGACAATGCCTTTCAGATTGCCTTGGTTTCCGCTCATACCGAATACACCTTCTGTGATAACAAATATTCCTCCTCCTGATTTTTCAACCAGTTTGGTAGCACGTTGTAATTGTTTTTCACAGCTTTCCATGTCATTGTGCTTGAACATGAATCTGTGACCTTGGTGCAATCTTACGCCATCAACGATGCATGCATGTGATTCTGCATCATATACAATAACGTCGTGTCTATCAACCATTGCATCTATTATAGATAACACACCTTGGTAGCCATAGTTGAGAAGGATAGAATCTTCTTTACCGCAGAAAGCTGCGAGTTCTCTTTCAAGTTGCTCGTGTGGGTTACTGTTTCCACTCATCATTCTGGCACCCATTGGGTAGGCCAAGCCATATTGAGCTGCTGCGTCGGCGTCTGCTTTCCTGACTTCAGGGTGATTGGCAAGACCGAGGTAGTTATTTAAACTCCAATTGAGTTTTTCTTTTCCGTTGAAAATCATTCTTGGTCCGATATCACCTTCCAGTTTAGGGAAAGTGAAATAACCATGTGCTTCATTGATATGGGCGCCAAGTGGTCCCATGTTCTTCACTACTTTTTCAAAAATGTCTGACATAAATTAATTGATAGGTTAATACGCTGCGATGATGCAAAAATAAAGATAAATTTAAAATAATGTTATATAAAAAAAGCCCCCGTTTCCGGAGGCTTGCTTTTAGAAAAATTTCTTATTTGAGACTGTTAACATGTACTGACAAACTTGATTTAAGGTTTGACGCTTTGTTTTTGTGAATGACATTGCGTTTGGCCAGTTTGTCGAGCATAGAGGCAGTTTCTACATAAAGTGCAATTGCTGCATTCTTATCTGTAGTTTCACGGAGTTTTCTTACCAAATTACGTGTAGTCTTATGTTGGTAACGGTTTCTCTCGTTCTTTACCTCAGTCTGTCTGATTCTTTTGATGGATGATTTATGGTTAGCCATTTTCTTTTAAGGACTGCAAAGGTAATGAATCTGAAATAAATTCCAAACATATTTGAAAAAAAATATCAAAGAATCTCTAATTTTGGGGCCAATTGAAGGTTTTAATCATCAGCAGTCGTGTTCCATTTCCACTTCGAGACGGAGGGGCTATTGCCACTTTTAATCTGGTTAAAGGACTCACAGACATTGGCGTAGAGGTAGATTTTGCTACTTTGAACACCAATAAACATCATGTAGATGAACAAACATTAAAATCAGAATTTGGTTTTATCCATCAGTTATTGGCATTTGATGTTGTTACCGATGTTAGACCACTGGATGCATTTCTAAATTTATTCAGTAATCAATCCTACAACATTGAGCGCTTTACGAATATAGAATTTGCTTCAAAAATTCAGGAACTTCTTGATCGCAACCAATATGATTTGATTCAGTTTGAGGGCTTATTTGTTGCACAATATTTACAATTGATAAAGACCAATGTGCCATGTATACTTCGTCAACACAACATTGAATACATGATATGGGAAAGATTGCAACAACACGAGTCAAATCCATTGAAGAAGTGGTACTTGAAATTGCTGGCCAATCGTTTGAAGAAATTCGAAAAAACCATCACCCCCCTATTTGATGCAGTGGTTAGCATCACCAAGGATGATGAAATGCACAGCAGAGCTGAATTGAATGCTAAATTAACCAATACAATTCCGGCAGGTTTGATGACAGCAGATTTTCCTCTTAATTCGATAGATCTCAATTCAATTTACCATGTAGGTTCCATGGAATGGATGCCTAATCAAGATGCCATGAATTGGTTTCATGAATCTATTTGGCCAATAATTGCAAAACAATCACCTGAGGCTGTGTTTTACATGGGAGGTAAAAATATGCCGGACGCTTTTCTTTCATTTAATGACAGACAATTTAATGTAGTTGGTGAAATACAGGATCTGAAATCATTTACCAAAGACAAATCCATCCTGGCTGTGCCTTTGAGAAGTGGCAGCGGCATCAGAATTAAAACCATAGAAGCCATGATATCCGGGAAAGCTGTGGTTACCACTAAAATTGGTGCACAAGGATTGCCATTGATCCATGAAGTGAATTGCTTAATAGCTGATGATGAACAAAGTTTTGCTGCTGCTATTTTGAGGTTAATGAATGATGAGTCTCTTAGAAATCGATTGGCTAAAAATGGATATGAGATGGCTGTGTCTGAATATGGCAATGATTCCATTTCAAAAAAATGGTTGAATCTTTATCAGCAATTGAAGCGTTAAGTAAACGAGCGTCATAATCTCCACACAAATTATATCATATCTATCTGAAGATTAAATACTGACGTGAGATCAATCTTTCACGGCCTCCAATCTTTTGACCAATACAAATAAAGGTGAAGTAGGAGGAATCATAGATTTTAGATCTGAGTATGGAATATCAATTTCTACGACATTTATAAAAGCTTCTATTTGAGCGCCTGTATCACACAAATAAATGTAATAGTCGAGACCATCTTCATTGATTGTAAAATGATTTAAATTCAAACTGGCACATTGCTGATCGTTTTC
>DASWYG010000452.1:0-1760 GCA_036405075.1 Bacteroidia bacterium
AATCAAGTGTCTATTGCAGACCTATTATTGACGAAGAACATTTAGCAATAAACAACCTTAACAGAAAAGACGTATCACTCTTAAAAATTCACGGAGATTTACATCATCCAACACGACTTGTTGCCACAGAAGAAGATTATGATGGCTTTTTACATCGCTATCCTATGCTCGCAACTTTTTTGGCCAATCTTTTAATTTCAAAAACTTGTTTTTTTATTGGCTACAGTCTTGACGACCCAGATTTTAGGCAAGTTTGGCAATTAATAAAAGATAGACTTGGAAAATTAAGACGGCAAGCATTTGTAATAAGCGTTGGAGCATCTAAACAAAGTATTTTAAAATTTGAACGTAGAGGAGTTAAGGTCATAAACTTTCCATTAAATGCAAAGAAGACATATGCCCAAATTTTAGAAGAGGTCTTTGATGAAATCAAGGATTTTTGGAGCAAGGAATTACCAAGTTTCTCGACAGTAACGGACGAGAATACAAAAATTCAATTATCTCTAAACGCTGATAGCTATTCAAGGTTGTGCTTCTTCTCAGTTCCACTAAAGTATATTTCAATTTACAAGAAATATATTTTCCCAATTGTTCAGAATTACAATTTCGTTCCAATTACTGTAGATGAATTCATTCAGTCGGGCGACAATTTATTAGCTACAATTTCCTCCTTAATTGACAAAGCTTCAATCGTTGTTGTAGATATTTCATCCAACACAACGAGAAATGAACTTGGTATGATATTAAACAGCAAGAAGAGTAAAGAAAATATCATAATCATAACAGACATTAACGACATTCTACCGTCTGACTTATATAATATTACAACTTTAAACAGACCCGAAAATTTCCTTGAAGACGTGGATGATTTTGTTTATGCCTTTGAGAAATACTTTAATGCAGTGGCAGGCAGTACTCAAGAAAGAATAAATGGAGAGGCAAGGCGCTTGCTTGAAAAGCACGAATATGCAGCCGCTGTTATATCAGCCGTGACTTTGTTTGAAGATGTGTTAAGAAATGAACTTGATAAAAAAAATGATAAATCATCTAATGTTTATTCACTTACTCAACTACTTCGCTTGGCTAACGAAAGACAGCTCATAAACCAAAATCAAGTTGGAGAATTGAGAGAATGGATAATGATTAGAAACAAGTTTGTTCACACGACAGACAGACAAATGAATAGACCTTTAGCAACAAGAATTATTACAAGTATTGAGCAAGCAATTCAACATATCAGGAATCAATAGTTGGACAAAAGGAAGCCCAGCCACTAACACGAGTTTTGCGTCATGCGGGGTGATCCCGTTTCGTTCCTCACGGGACAGGCTTTGCAAACTTGGAGCTATGTGTTTTTATTCAAGTTTAGTGCAGATTATAAGTTTTGTGCTCCGAAACCAGCCCGATCACCAAGCCCGAAACCGTTGTATGCTATATTAACAAAGATCGACATGGACCAAATAATCAATTTGTTTGAAAGAAAAGGATGGGCCTTGTATAAAGTTACCCAAGGTTCAAATGGTAACCTTGAAAAAATAGTTTTGAATGGAAAGGCAAGCCGTATCGAACAAAATAATTATTATCATATTTTGCCAATTGCTTCGAATAGCGAGGACATCAATGAAATAATTGATCACATAGAAATAGCCCAAAAGACAAAACAACTGCCAACATATGTAGGTGGGGGTAAAGAAAAATTCAACCTTGATGGAATAGAGTTTAGAACAGATACAATCTATTTACACCCTGCTCATACAACT
>DASWYG010000453.1:0-6868 GCA_036405075.1 Bacteroidia bacterium
TAAACAAGAACAAATAGAAGAGATACTTTCTGTTTGCGATTTGTTTTTACTGACCTCAGAAACCGAAAGTTTTGGATTGGCTGCACTTGAAGCAATGGCTTGTGAAGTGCCTGTCATCTCATCCAATTCGGGTGGTATACCGGAAGTAAATGTTGATGGTGTAACCGGATACATGAGTGCGGTTGGAGATGTTGAGGACATGGCCAACAATGCACTTAAAATTTTATCAGACGATCAGGTTTTAAAAGAGTTTAAAAAGAATTCATTAAAAAGAGCTCAAGAGTTCCACATTGATAAAATTTTGCCAATGTATGAATCTGTTTACATGAATCTATTGGAACCGGCTTTGTCTGAAAATTGAGTTAAACGCTAAGCTCAAAACAATTGAGTTTCTGAGTTATATTTGTTGGTGACATAAGTCTAAATGAAATTGAGAACAGAATTATAATTACCTGATCTGTATACAATTGACAAGGATAAATGTAAAATCAAAAATGCAAATAAAAGATCAAGCAATTCAAAAGAATTTTGTAGAGATTTTAAAACATTCTATTCCCTCCAATTTAAATTTGGCAGATGAGCTTTCTCAAATTTTAGGAATAAGCAACGACAGCTCTTATAGGCGACTAAGGTGTGAAACAGAGTTCACATTGACTGAAGTGCTTAAACTTTGTGAACATTTCAATGTGCCACTAGAGAGTTTAACCAATAACAATTCAGAGTCTGTTACTTTTAAAACGAACAGATTAAATCAAGATAAAAATAGTTTTACTCAATATTTAGAAGGGCTTTATAGAGATTTGAGTTGGCTGCAAAAGTTTGATCGATCGGAGATCGTTTATGCAGCGGAAGATCTACCCGTTTTTTACAGTTTGTTGTTTCCGGTTTTGGCCAGATTTAAGATGTGTTATTGGACAAAATCAATTTTAAACGTACCGGAAATGCAAAAGCTTAAAATTGAAGATGTGAATTTACCTGATACCTGGCAAGAAACTACAGGCAAGATCAACTCTCTTTTTTTAAAGGTAAAATCCATTGAAATATGGAACTCAGATACCTTGAAAAGCACTGTTGAGCAAATAAAATTTTATTGGGATTCGGGGTTTTTCAGAGAAAAGAAAACTGCTCTGGAGTTGACGGATGAATTAAGAAGTTTGTTGAATACCATAGAACAACAAGCTGAGGTTGGCAGAAAATTCAATTATCACACCGGTCAATTCAGTCAGGCCGAATATGTGTTGTATTTCAGCGACCTGATGATAGGCAATAACCATGTTTTCATTAAAGGTGAAGACAAGGAGGCTACCTATATTGGTTATAACTCGTTCAACTATATGAGAACGGGCAATAGAAGTTTCAATGAACAAGTTGAATTATGGCAAAAAAACTTGATGAGCAAATCCATTTTATTGAGCCAGGTGAGCGAAAAACAAAGGAGACAATTCTTTAAAACGCTTAACAATCAAATTTCAGATCTGGTTGCTATCATTGAATCAGATTGATGTTACCAAAAAACATTATTCTTTGATAGATCTGATGCTTTATTGCTCCAATATTAAACAGGTATGGTATAATTAATATGGGGTACAGCTTTTTGAATCAAAAGAATTGCCTTTAATTTGAATTTATGAATATGATAAAATCCTTATCTTCAGTATTGATTTTACTGCCTTTATTTTTAGGTGCACAGAAAAGTAAAGACAACGCTGCATCAACTGTCACCAACACGGAATCCAAAACATTTACATCCGTATTGAGTGGAATGAAATTTAGAAACATTGGTCCCGCTGTTACATCAGGTAGGATCATAGATCTGGCAATAAATCCTAGAAATAAAAGTCAATGGTACATAGCAGCAGCAAGTGGTGGTATATGGAAAACAGACAATGCCGGAACTACTTTTTATCCTGTTTTTGAATCACAGGGATCATATTCCATTGGTTGTATAAAACTCGACCCTATGAATCCAAATACAGTATGGGTTGGCACCGGTGAAAACAATAACCAAAGAAGTGTTGGATACGGTGATGGTATTTACAAATCAGAAGATGGCGGAAAGACCTGGAAGAACATGGGCTTGAAAAGCAGCGAGCATATTGGAATGATTGCCATTGATCCTAAGGACAGCAGAATTGTTTATGTTGCTGCTTATGGACCACTGTGGAGCGCAGGAGGCGATCGAGGTATTTATAAAACCACCGACGGTGGATTGAACTGGACAAGGGTTTTGAATGTGTCTGAAAATACAGGGTTCAACGAAGTACACATTGATCCAAGTCATTCAAATACCTTATATGCTACAGCTCATCAACGCAGACGACATGAATGGACATACCTGGGTGGTGGTCCTGAATCGGCCATTTATAAGAGCACCGATTTTGGTGTTACCTGGAACAAACTTGAAGGAGGGCTTCCTGCAGGTGATATAGGCAGAATCAGTTTGGCCATTCCACCGACAAATACTGATATCGTTTATGCACTGATTGAAGCAGCAGCAGACAACAGTGGATTATACCTATCTACAGACAGGGGTGCCAGTTGGTCAAAACAATCCGGATATTCAAGCGCAGGTAATTATTATGTTGAGATATTTCCAGATCCTGTTAATGCAGATAAAATTTATTCAATGAACACTTGGGCTGAGGTTAGCACTGATGGCGGCAAGACCTTTAAAGGTTTGGGGGAGAAATCTAAACATGTTGACAATCACGTTATTTGGGTAGATGAGGACAATACCAAACACTTTTTAATGGGATGTGACGGGGGCTTGTATGAAACCTGGGATGCAGCAGCAACCTGGAATTACAAAGCCAATTTGCCCATCACTCAATTTTACAGGGTTACAGTAGACAATGCGAGCCCGTTTTATAATGTTTATGGCGGCACTCAAGACAATAACACATTGGGAGGTCCGGCCAGAACCAAGAGTGCTAGCGGCATTCACAATTACGATTGGTTTGTAACGGTTGGTGGCGATGGATTTAAAACAGTGGTAGACACAAAGGACCCTGACATTGTATATTCTCAATGGCAGTATGGCGGATTGATAAGGTTCAACAAAAAAACAGGAGAGGTGTTGGACATAAAGCCCAGAGAACCCAAAGGAGAACCGGCCTATCGTTTCAATTGGGATGCGCCTATTGCTATTAGTCATCACGACAATAAAACCATCTATTTTGCCGCTCAAAAATTGTTCAAAAGCAAAGACATGGGTAATAGTTGGGAAATCATTAGTCCGGATTTATCAAGAGGGATAGATAGAAATAAGATTCCTGTTATGGGAAAAGTTTGGAGTTTGGATGCTGTTGCCAAAAATCAATCAACAAGCATCTATGGCAATATCACAGCTTTCGCCGAATCTCCAAAAAACAAAGATGTTTTGATTGCTGGCACCGATGATGGACTGATTCATGTTTCTGCAGATGGCGGAAAAACCTGGTCCAAGACCGAAAAATTTGCAGGAGTTCCTGATCGAACATTGGTTCAAAATGTTTATGCGTCAGAGTATGATGACAAAACATTTTATGCAATATTCAATAACCATAGAAATGGTGATTTTAAACCCTATTTGTTAAAATCAACTGATGGTGGTAAAACATGGATGAACATAAGCGGCAATTTGCCTGCCAGAGGTTCTGCACAGTGTTTCTTAGAAGACCACATACAAAAGAACCTATATTTCTGTGGTACCGAGTTTGGCTTATTTGTGAGCTCTGATGCCGGCAAAACATGGAGCAAGCAAACAGGCTTACCTACTATCAGTGTTAGAGAAATTGTTGCACAAAAAAGAGAAAATGATTTGGTGATCGCAACTTTTGGAAGAGGCATTTATGTATTGGATGATTACTCACCATTGCAAAACTTTGAAAAGACAGAGTTGAGTATGAAAGAAAAACCGGCTAGCATATTTCCTATAAAAGACGGCTTGGTTTTCAATCCTTCATACCCTTTGGGTCATAGAGGAAAATCATTTCAAGGAGAAAGTTTTTATACAGCAGAAAATCCTGCAATAGGAGCGGTCATCAGTTATTACATCAGAGACAAATACACCACGATCAAAGACAATAGAACAGAACGTGAAAAAGCACAGGTGAATGATTATTATCCAAGTATTGACAGTTTAAGATTGGAAAAATCAGAAGAAGCACCTTATCTCTTGATGGTAATTACAGATATAAATGGAAATGATATCAGAAAAATGAAATTACCGGCAAAAGATGGTTTTGCGAGGGTGGTATGGGATGGTCGATATGATAAAACATCACCGGTTACATTTTATACACCAAATCCGGATAATCCTTATGAAGAAGAAGACAAAGGCTGGATGGCAATTCCGGGAGACTATCAGGTTCAAATCAAGTTGGTGAATTCGAAAGGTATCAGCAATTTAACCGATCCTCAAACTTTCAAGTTGAAATCTTTGTATGACATGCAAACCGATGTGGAATTTAATCGGTCTTTGGCCGAATTCAGAAGAGTGGTTTTAGGTGTAGGTAATTACTGTGAAGAAATGAAATCCAGGTTGTCTTACATTGATAGAGGAAAATCAGCCATTGCATCAGCTCAAATTCTAAGTACAATTGAAGGGTTGAAAAAATCACTTGATTCAGTTTCAATAGCATTGTATGGAGATGGCTTGCTTGCTGGCCTTGAACATGAAACCCTACAAGGTATTTATGGAAATATTGAGAGTATAGTTGGCAATATGTGGTCAGTAGGATATTCACCAACCGGTACTTTTAAAAATGAATTTGAAGAATCAAAAGCTGAATTCGATTCGATATATCAGAATATATTGAGAATTAAGTTGGTTTTGGAATCGTTGGAGAAGGAATTGGACAAGATCAAATTCCCGTATACGCCGGGCAGATTACCGGTATTTACACGCTAAGCGACAGCAAATTATTTAATTATTCTTGAATTTACCTTGCATTCTTGGTGGAGGGTAAAAAAATTATTGACTTATAATTCAGTCGATTAAAAGTTTATTTTCATCTTTTATAGTACTATGTATTGCATAGTACTATAAATATTTATTAGTTTTGCATCATGGAATTGGAAAATACCCGGTCGCAGATGCGTAAAGGCATATTAGAGTATTGTATATTGAGTATAATAGACAAAGGAGAATGTTATGCATCGGATATTTTGGAGCAAATGAAGGAGGCCAAATTGATTGTTGTGGAGGGCACTTTGTATCCTTTATTGACCAGATTGAAGAATGCAGGATATCTCAATTATAAATGGGAAGAATCGAAGTCTGGTCCACCCAGAAAATATTACAGTTTGACACAGGAGGGAAAGGACTTTTTAAAGTCACTATCAGAAACTTGGGATGAGTTGAGTGGAGCGGTTCAAATTATTAGAAACAAATAAAACAATTTAAAATGAATAAAATTATAAGTGCAAACATCAATGGATTTGTATTCTCTATAGACGAGGCTGCATACGACAAATTGAGGGCATACCTAGAAGACATCAGAAAAAAGGTCAACAATTTTGAAGTGATGACCGATATAGAAAATCGAATAGCAGAATTGTTTGATTACAAATTGAAGAATGGCAAACCGGCTATTTTGGAAGAAGATGTAAATGAGATCATTGGTCAGATAGGTAGTCCGGATCAATTTGGACAAGAGGAGGAAGCTGCTGAATCGACTCAAAAAAGCACAGCAAGCAGTGGCAGCAGAAAAAAATACAGAAGGTTATACAGAAATGAAGATGATAAGATCATTGGGGGTGTATGCAGTGGTATAGCTGCTTATTTCAATATTGATCCAATGTTCATTCGTTTGGCGTTCGGAGCATCGTTTTTTATGTTGGGAACAGGGTTTCTGCTTTATTTATTCTTAATGGTGATTTTACCTAAGGCAATTACGCCTTCAGAGAAGTTGGAAATGATGGGAGAGCCTGTAGACTTTAAGAATTTATCTAAAACAATTGAGAAAGATTTAAAAGAAGCTTATGACCGTTATAAGCCAGATATGAAAACAGGATTTGAAAGGTTTGCAGAAGTTGCTGTTAAGGTAGGAGCTGTGATACTGTTGTTATTTTTGGTCAGCATATTCATTCCTGCAGGAATAGGCATCTTTGCATCCATAGGAGTTGCAACCTGGTCTTTACCGGTATTAAGCAGTTACATGTTCACGACTTTTAGCGATACCATTGTACTACTATTAGGCATCATCTTATTTTTCATTATTCCTATCATCGGAGCAGGCTATAAGCTCATCAGAATTATTTTCAAAACCAGACCTATGCACAAGGCAATTTCAATTGCTTTATCCATTGTTTGGTTGATAGGTTTTTGCATGCTGGCATACAGCACATACAACATTGGTTCACAATTTTCGACTTCGCATAAATTGAATGAAATTGACACCATAAAAGTTGAAAAAAACCAAACTTTGGTGATCAGATCTACCGGCGAACAAGATGAAACCAGATTTTACAGAAAGGACGATGATGGAGATGAGCACATCAATATACACAGCAGAGATGATCTGAAAGCTTTTTTAGATCAAAAGATCAGTGAAAATGTAGAATTGACAATTGCCAGAGGATTTTCAAAATATCCTGTTTTGAAGGTCATCAGAAAATCATTGGGCGAAGACAGAAAAAATGCATACGGCAATGCTGAAAGGATAGAGTATCATTATGATTTTAACGATTCAATTTTAAATCTGAGTGGTTATTTTTCAATGGGAAATGATCAATTGTGGCGCAACCAAAGGGTAAAACTGATACTTGAAATACCGGAAGGTCAAAAATTCATCATTGATTCAACATGTGAAGACTTATTAAGAGGCAGAGATTTTCATGATTGGGATGAAGATGATGAAGAAAGCATCTATGGCTCCAATTTAAG
>DASWYG010000454.1:0-1670 GCA_036405075.1 Bacteroidia bacterium
TCTATTCCGGAATCAAATTTTAGTTCGTCTATTCCAAGTGATTTATTTTGCAGCAGATCTACTATAATTTTTTCTTCTAAATTTAACCCGGCAAATATGTCTAATTGTTGTTTTTCAACTTTTTTAATACCTGAATCGTAACCTAAGAATTTTAACAGATTGGGGACATTATCAATAATTGCAGCTTGATTGTCAGCAATGATTCTATTACAACCTTTGCTCCAGGTATCTGTAATTTTGCCAGGCAAAGCATAAACATCCCGGTTGTATTGATTGGCCAGATCGGCTGTTATCAAACTGCCTCCTTTTTCGCCACTTTCAATTACAATGAGGGCATCACACATCGCTGCAACTATTCTGTTTCTTTGAGGAAAATTCTCTCTGTTTCCGGGTGTATTGTAGGTATATTCTGTTATCAATGCACCATTTGAGATCATTTCAGCTGCAAGATGTTTATTTGCCTGAGGATAGATGGTACCAAAACCATGACCTAAAACACCCAGTGTGACCATATCATTTTTAAGACATGCTTTATGCACATTGGTGTCAGTACCAGCAGCTAAGCCACTGATTACAACCACATCAAATGGCTTTAGACTTGAAATCAGATCATCTGTAAATTGTTTGCCATAAGGTGTAGCTTTTCTAGTACCAACAACTGCTATTACCCTTTTCGAATTTAAATTGGCCTTCCCTTTTTGGTAAATAAGTACTGGCGCATCTTCAGCTTGTTTGAGTCGCCTTGGGTAATCTCTATCCATGTAAAACAAGGGGGTGATATCGTGTTTGTATAGGAGTTTAAATTCCTGCTCTGCCAAATCAAAATTCTTAAATGCAGAAATGTTTGAGGCAGTAAGATGTCCAATCCCTTGAATTTTTTTAAGAATATGTCTTTTTTGACTAAATATTTCGGATGCAGAACCAAAATTTGACAATAGATTTTTTGCCAGATGTGGTCCAATGCCATCCACCATTGTTAAAGCAATTCTATTGATCCACTCATTTTCATCGGCAATTGCCTCTCCCACTTTGCTCATCTACATCAAAAATAAACAAAAAAAGGAGCCCAAAATGAGCTCCTTTTTTGAATTGGTAAATATTTTTTACGAAGTAGCTTGTTTTTTCTTCAAGTTGAGAATAGAAAAATCTGTTTCTACTGCTTTAATGGTGTTGGACAATTTGCCCAAACCGGTTATTTCCATTTCTACCACATCGCCGTTTTGCAACCATTGTGGTTTATAGTTTTTATCATTCAACAATCCTGTTCCATTCAACTCGAGGAAACAACCTGTACCGACTGTTCCTGACCCGATCACATCACCAGGATAAACATCTACACCATAAGCGCAGCGCTCTATGATTTCGGCAAAAGTCCAATCCATATCTGCTACATTACCACCACTTACTTGTATGCCATTGACCCAACATTTCATTTCCAAAGCATAATTGTTTCCAACATGATTGCTTTTGGCAGGAACTTTAAAAGCTTCCAACTCATCAGGTGTTACCATATAAGGTCCAATAACGGTAGAAAAGTCTTTGCCTTTTGCAGGGCCTAAGTTCAAAAGCATTTCTTCCATTTGAAGGGTTCTGGCGCTCATGTCGTTCATGATCATATAGCCTGCAATGTATTGATCTGCTTGTTCGGCTTTAATGTTTCTTCCTTTTTT
>DASWYG010000455.1:0-11557 GCA_036405075.1 Bacteroidia bacterium
CAAACGTTTGAAGCCGTTTCAGAATTACATCCTCAACCGCGGACCATCCTATGACTATCCAATGTTGTATTTTCAATTCAAATCGGCAACCATGAACGGTAAAACTCACAACATTCTGAGAAACACCGACGACTTATACGAATGGTACAAATTGGTATCATCTAACCTCACCAATGACACATCGGCTTTTGCCACATTTACCAAGAACCTGGTTAAGAACAAGAAGACTGATGAAGAGAAGATCAAAACTGTATTCTATTGGATACAAGACAATATCCGTTACATCGCATTTGAAGATGGTATTGCAGGTTTCAGACCGGATGAATGTGCAGATGTTTTCAGAAAAAGATATGGCGATTGCAAGGGTATGGCCAATTTGACCAAGAACATGCTTCAGGTATTGGGCTATGATGCAAGACTGACTTGGATAGGCACCAAACACCAGAATTATTCTTATGATCAACCCGGTATGCCGGTAGATAACCATGCGATATGCGCAGTGAAACTGAATGGCAAATATGTGTTCCTAGATGGCACAGAAAACTTCATCCCTATGTACGACTACGCCAACAGGATTCAAGGCCGCAGATGCATTGTAGAGAACGGAAAATCCTATTCCATTGAAACCATTCCTGAATGGGGCTATGAACACAATGAAGAAGCGAGTACCGAAACCATAGAGATCAAAGACAAATTGTTACTGGCCAAGATCAAAAAAACATACAAAGGCGAAAGCAAATTGAATTTGATCAGAGAATACAACTATTTGGAAGCAGCAGATAAAGATGAGATCATCAGTGAATATTTAACAGGTGGCAACATCAATTTCAAATTGAGCAACTTGGTCAAATCAGACTTAACCAACCGAGACATTGATCCGGTGATGAGTTATGATTTGAGTGTGAAAGACCATGTGATCAAATCGGGCACTAAAACCTTTGTAAACATTGAATGGGACAGAGAATACGCCAATTTTGAGATCGACACCAATCGCACTGTGGACCTAGACCTTGGACATAAAAACTACATCAACAGAAAAGTGACATTTAAACTGGCCAACGGTCAGAAGGTGCTCAGATTGCCTAAACCTGTTTCCATAGAAAATGAGTATTACATTTTTAAACTTGAAATGAAACAAGTGGGCAATACAATCGTTTACACCAAAACCATTATCAACAAAAAAGATTACCTGCCCGCATCTATGATAAAATCATTGAATGCCGACTGCAAATTGTTGACAGAATTTTACAACACTTACATAGAACTCAACTGATCCAACAGCTAAAACCCATCCATGAAGAAATTGAATAACTTATTGACCGTATTTGCAGCATTGGTTTGTTGCAGCAGCCTCTTGGGTCAGTCGGAAGCCGAAAAGAAGTACTTCAGTCAGGAAGTAAAAGACACCTTTAAAAACGAATCGATCGTTATTTACAGGATGTTTGAAGAATACGATTACAAAACCTACGGCATGTATGATTACAAAGCCACTATGGTTTACAGGGTACAATACAAACTCAATGACATTTCTGCCATCAATACTTTCAGCACTCTGTCTAAGAAAGACAAATTGAAAAAGTTTGAGATCACTCAGATTAAACCCAATGGCAAAACCAAGGTCATTTATGAATTCAAGGACAAAAACTATCCTGATGACGGATATAAGGATGACCCTGAAGAAGAAGAGAAAAACCAGGACAAACAAAATGAACAGATTCCTTTGGAAGACCTTGAGATCGGCGATATCATTGATTATAGGTATGAATTGACTTTTACCACCAAACCGGATGAGTTCAATAAGACCAAAATTGTGAATGGCCAATACACCGATGAATGGGTAGAACTTCAGAATTTCAAAAAATACCGCTATTTGGTGGCTACATTAGAGTATTTGAACCATTCTTATGCTGTTGCTTCATCTCTGATCCTATTTCAGGTACCACAGGAGTTGAAAATGATGCAAAAGAAATTCAATACCCAATATGGTTTTGAGATGAGTAAAAACGGCAAAGGTGTTTCTTATGAATTGAGGACTGCCTTAATTCCGGCCTTCAAATCAGAGGACTATACTTTCTTATTGAAAAGTTACCCGATCATTCGATACACCCTTGTGCAAACCGATCCATCAAAAACAATGATGTATCCTTATCAATTCAACAATGAAGATGTTTCTAAAGATGACATTGTGGCCTTGGCAAGAAAGATTTACAATGACAAAACCTATATCGCCAATTTTTACTATTACGAGAAGGTCAGTCATAAGCCTAAGCACACATATTCCATTGAAAACACATACAAACTGGTCAGTTTCAATAAATTTTTATCGGCATTTGAGAGTGGAGTTTGCACAAAGAAAGACGATAAACTCACCAAATTGAACAAACTGCATGAGTACCTGATCAATATTGACAAATTGAACAAGACACAGTTTTCAGACTTTGCTTATGCTACAATGTTGGCCAGATTCTGCGAGAAACTGGGCATCAAATACGACATGATCGCTTGTATGCCTCGCAATGATGGCAATTGGAACGATGTCGTAACACCTTATGACATCACCTGGGGTTTGCGCATCAATCAAGCCGACAATGAATTGTTCATTACAGATTTTGATGAGAAGAGTAATATTTTCATGAAAGATGGCGGTATCTCAAACACCGAGTACATTGCCTTCAATCCCAAAAATATTATCCTACCATATACCACTGGCACTTATCCTGAAGTGCCATACAATGAAAACGTATCGGAAATGAAAAGCGAATTCACTTTGTTGAAGGATGATGTTTATGAATACGAGGCCAAAACCAGATACACATACAAAGGCAATCAGAAATACAACATCAGCAGTTATGTGAGTTCACAATATGACACAAAGCGTTTGAGAACCAAATCAGGCTTTTTCGGATTGGTGAATTCAGATGTTTACAATTTAAGTGAGTTCACATTCCCACAATACATCAAGGAATACTACCGTTTGGATTCTTTCTGGTCCTTGTATTACAAAGATTACTACAACTCACGCATGACGGCTTATTTGTATGATGAATTCCATTTCAATGACATCAAAGTTGACAGCACGGTAATTGACAACGATGGCACATTTGAAGACCACGATTCATGTGTTTATGGCGGAAATGTTTATTTCAGGGCTAAGGGACTGCTAAACAAGTCCATGTCAGATTCATTTATGATCATGAATTTCGGACAATTGATCACAGAGCAGTTCAACATATCGAATTACAATGTGCACATCCGCAACAGCGATCTATACAACACCAATCAAAGGCAGTTCATCAATGAAGCAAGCATAGAGCTACCTGAAGGTTTTAAACCGGTAAATTTAGACGAGTTCAATGTCAGCATAAGCAATGATGCAGGCTCATTTTCTTCGGTTGCCACTTATGAAGATGGGAAAGTGACCATCAAAGTGATTAAGACCTATAAGTTTTATTATTTGCCAAAAGATAAATGGAGTCAATTTGTTGACATGATTCAAACTGCGGAGAGTGTATACCTGCGCAAACTCATATTAACAAAATAGCACGGTTATTGTAATACAATAAATGTATTCAAACATTCGTTTCAAGGATATGAAACTCATAGCCGGCATATTGACCCTTACAGCTATCATCATGCTGTTATTGAGTTTCACCTTTCAAAATGGAGGGCCTAAACCTAAGAAAGTTTACAAAGACACCATATACCGTTTTAAAACCAAACCGGTTGTGGTTCAAAATGAACATCAGAGTGAGCAGAAGCCAAGTGCAGTAAAACCTGCACCGGCAGTACCAAAACCAAAAGCACCTATTGCCCCCGCAATTGCTGAAGAAGACAGGGTCATCAGCATCACATCTAACATCAAAAAATTTGTAGTTAAAAAGTCATTACAAAAAATGTATGTGTACTTTGCCGATACTTTTAAAGTCTTCAAAATTTCTTTAGGTTTCAATCCGGTTGGTCACAAGAGCAAGCAAGGCGACGGCAAGACTCCCGAAGGCAGTTATAAAATTACTTTGAAAAACCCTAACAGCAGAGGTTACAGATCTTTAAAAATCTCTTATCCCAATGAAAATGACAGGGCCAATGCCAGAAGTCAGGGTGTTGATCCGGGTGGTGACATATTCATACACGGATTGTGGTGGGAAACTCAAGACCCAAAAAACCATTGGAAAGACAATTGGACCAAAGGTTGCATAGCGGTGAACAATGAACAGATCGAAGAGATCTTCAATCACTGCAACGTTGAAACCGAGATCACCATTGCGCCTTAGGACGGAGAGGGAAGAGGAAAGAATAAAGATGAAAGTTTAAAGTGGAAAGTTTAAAGTCTCGCTCTCATCCTCAATCTCCGTAGCTTTAGCGTAGGAGATTATTGAATCAGCATTGCTAATTTTGGACAGCAATTCTTACATCAATGTGCAATTCGCACGTATGATGTCTTTTACTTCATTAACATCTTTTTCATCCATCAAATAGGCCGTTTGAAATGAAATGATCTCCCCTGAAACATTCAGTTTCAAATTGATCTCATACATCTGAAAATTGACTCTGTCGATTTGATCCCATCTCAATGATTTGGGCTGTTGCAAGACATGGAAACAAAACTTGATGCCCTGATCATCCAAGATCAAGAAACACTGTTTGCCAAATAAACCCAATTTGAACTTTCTTAAAATCAAATAGGCGATCAATAAGAGTGGAAATATCAGAAAACTATACAAATAGATCCTTGGATAAAAAACCAAACTCATGATCAAGCCGAATATGGCAAAAATAGCAATGAGTGGGGCTTCCGATTTGGCTCTGTTGACTTTAAAAAAATTCATCGCTGCAAAATTAGAATTTTAAACCCATTTCAGTAAATTATTATTTCAACTCGAAAACAATTGCCATTTTAGAAACAATGATCAACTTACAACCTTTGCAAACCTCAATTTTCCGAACATATCGGCTTTCAATTCACAAGTGTAGCCGAGATCTTGAATATGCTGTTGCAATTCGGTTGCTGTGAGGGGATTCAGTTCAAAATAGATGACGCTGCTGGGGTTCAAAAACCGCTGAATGGTCTTTTTGTAAAACACCAAGGGGTCATTGCCTTTAGCAAACAAGGCCATATTGGGTTCAAAATCCAGCACACCACTGTCCATCGCCTCAGCTTCAGATTCCATGATGTAAGGCGGATTCGAAACAATCAGCGTTGGCAATACTTCCGGCCATTCTTGCTGAAGCAGATCGTGTTGAATGAAATCGATATCAGATGTTTTAAAGATGCTTAATTCATTGTTTCTAGCTGTTGCCAAAGCCGGTTCTGAAAGATCGGTTGCAATGATCCTGCTCTTAGGAAAATGTTGATGAAGTGCCAAAGCGATGCATCCACTGCCTGTGCAGATATCTGCTATTACCTTGTGTGTATTGAGTTTTTCATTCTCAATTACCCAATACATCAATTCTTCGGTTTCGGGTCGGGGAATGAGCACATCAGAATTGACACCAATTTTCATGCCCATGAAATATTGAAATCCCACCAGGTGTTGTACAGGTTCTCCGGCCAACAAGCGATTCAGATCTGCTTCAAATTCAAGATCATTTATCGTCATGTCTGTCCTGTTTAATTCCTTTGGATTCAGCAAATACTTGTCTTCAAACAAAATGGAGAGTACTGCTTTTGCCTCATCTTCGCCCAAAAAAGGACTAAGACGTTTGAGACCTGCTTGGAAAGATGCTGACAAATTCAAATCGTTTGCAAAGTTATATCAAACAGCATTGACTTTCAGTTCCACATTTTTACATTAATTTTGCAACATTACGACAGAAGAAAAATACATGCGAAAATGCCTCAACCTGGCCCTCAAAGGCTTTGCTGCGGTATCACCCAATCCGATGGTGGGTTGCGTCATAGTTAAAGACGACACGATCATTGGAGAAGGCTATCACATGGTATTTGGCGGACCTCACGCAGAAGTCGCTGCCATAGCTTCTGTAAAAGATCCTGAAAGTCTAATTGGTGCAACAGTCTATGTTAGTCTTGAACCCTGTTCACATTTTGGCAAAACCCCTCCTTGTGCTGATCTGCTCATCAAGAGTAAAGTATCTAAAGTTATAATAGGTATGATGGACCCCAATCCATTGGTGTCAGGAAAAGGCATAGAAAGACTGAGGCAAGCAGGCATAGAAGTGACTTGCGGAGTTTTGGAAAACGACTGCCGATTTTTGAACCGAAGATTTGTGGTGAATCAAACACTTAAAAGGCCTTATGTGATCCTGAAATGGGCTGAATCCAGCGATGGTTTCATGAGTGGCAAATTCAAAAAGATTTCGGGATTGGCAGCACAAACCCGTTTGCACAAATGGAGAAGTGAAGAAGATGCTTTCTTGGTTGGCACCAATACTTTGTTGATAGACAACCCTGGATTGAGTACCCGATTGTGGAAAGGCAAAAATCCAATACGCATTGCTGTTGATTTTAATTTAAGATCGGCCGGTATGAAATTGAAATTTGCAGAAGGTCCTCAAAGGTCCATCATCCTCAATGGTATCAGAGAAGGAAAAGAAGGCAATATCGAATACATTAAAATTGATTCAAAAGAACCCAATAGCATAGTAAAAGCGTTGCAATCATTGGGCTTAGGAAGTGTGGTGATAGAAGGTGGTGCCGAATTGCTGAACAGTTTTTTAAAAGCCCGTTTATACGATGAGATCAGGGTGTTTAAATCAACTGTTTTGTTGTTGGAAGACGGCATTAAAGCACCCAAACTGGATTTTCCTTTTGTGGAAAGTGAAAACTTATTGGAAGACACACTCTTTATTTTCAGATGACAGAATTAATTTTATCCATTGCCCTCAGTGGTCTTCTGTTCATCATTTTCAAATGGATGGATGGCCTCAAAGTATGGCTATTGGCAGCCATCACAGCCAACTACCTGGCTTGTATCGCCATTGGAAGTGCTGCAGGTCAACTCAATTTCAGCGGCTATACTACCCAAACCATTGTACTTTGTTTGTGTTTCGGACTACTGTTTTTCTCGGTTTTCTACTGTATGGGGTATTCTTCCTCGCACATAGGAGTAGGCATCACGGGAGCGGCAACCAAGCTGTCACTGATCATTCCTATACTGGTTGCAACCCTAATTCTTCACGAACCATTCAGCATTTCGAAACTGCTTGCCATCATACTGGCACTTACTTCCATCTTCTTAATGAGCAACCGCGATCAGGGCACACAAAGCTTAAAGCTCATTTTCATACCCTTGTTCATATTTTTGGGTTCAGGTACCATAGACACTTTGTTGGGCATTATGAAACAACACCTGATCAAAGAAAATTTATCACAAGCCACTTCAATTGTACTCATTTTCACGGGCGCACTGTTACCTGCAAGTGCTTTGACTTTGAGACAAATTTCTAAGCAAAAGAACATACTCCGAGACTTAGGTTTGGGATGTGTATTGGGAACTGTGAATTATTTCTCAGTGCATTTCATGCTTTTGGCCTTGGGCAATGGCAAGTTCAGCATGAATGAATTTTTCCTGATCAATAATTCTGGCGTTGTTGCCCTAACCTTTGCAGCAGGTTTATTGCTGTTTGGAGAAAAAGCAAATTTGCGCAAATTGATAGGACTGGCTTTATGTTTGCTTTCTATATTCCTCATACTTTACGGCAATTGATGTTATTCGACGATTCATACAAGGTACTTTCCGAAACTGCGGAAATCAAATACACTTCTAAGGGCAGCAAGTTTTTGGCTTATGCTTTTCCTGTGAAATCAGAAGAAGAAGTGAAACAACACCTAGCAACTTTGCGACAGAAATACCCCGATGCCAGCCATCATTGTTATGCTTACATCTTGCACCACGACAAGAGTGCCAGTCGCTCCAACGACGATGGAGAACCGGCTGGAACTGCGGGCAAACCCATTTTGAGACAAATACAAAAGCTTGAATTAACCAATACTTTGGTAGTGGTTGTAAGGTACTTCGGCGGTACATTGCTTGGTGTACCCGGATTAATAGAAGCTTATGGTGAATCGGCTGCTGAGTGTTTGTCAAATTGTAAGACAGAAACACATACCATCATGGAAAAATACATCATCAATTGTCCATTTGGTGACGAAAAAGATGTGTACAGACTGGCCAAACAATTTAACATCCATCCCAGCCCCATGCCTGAGACTTCATGTTTTTCTGCTGAAATTAAAATACCTTTGCATAAGGTAGCGTTATTCAAAGCGGCTTTGAAGGATTACTACCGCATCACAACACAATATACAGGCGTAGAATGAGATTTAAATTTCCCTCCTTGATCGTTTTTTTGTTCACATGTGTAGTTTCAATTGCACAAAACAACGACTATTTCAATTTAAAGGAAGTAGGCAGTTACCGCTTTGGACACCTATTGCTCAGTCAACCTAAAGATCTCATCAAATTCAATGAATCTCCTTCAGAATTCAATTTCATTGAGGCACTGAAGATCGAAGGCAGTTTTGACATCAATCCTACCCTGAGCAAATTGAGCAGCTTCTACGATCTAAAAGAACTCAATTTAAAGCATTTTAAAGGACCTTTGAATGAACACACATTTGATTCATGTCAACAAATTGAAATTTTACATCTCTCATTGGACGAAGTCAATCTTGAGCAACTCAAGTTTCTACAACCTTTGAAAAAGCTTCAGGTCATATACTTCTACATCAACGGCAGACCCGAATCCCTTGAAAGCATTAGCTCTATACCCAATTGCAGAGAGATACACATCATTGGAGATTTTTTACCCAAAGACCTTCAAGTTATTTGCGACAAATTGAAAACCTTCAGTCAATTGCAAACACTGGGGTTGAGCATAGACCGCATCACCGACCTTCCACTCAGCATCAGCAAATACAGGATGTTGGGCAGTTTGTGTTTGTATGACAATTTATCGGTTTACACGAACAACGGCATAGAAGATCTGAATGAAGACAAGATCAGCATCATCTTCAATGCTGCATTTGATTTGGGCAGTGCCATCAACATACGTTATTTCTCCGGCAACGATCATTTAAGTGATTTTGAAAAAGAATACCTTACCACTGTCTATAAGGGAGAAATTCTTGATTTCAGAGCTGAAACCGGTGAAGAAACCGCCGAAAAAGGTGATATCATTCCTTTCAAAAAAGAATTCATCCCTGACTTTGTCAATACCCCCGAATTCAAGTCGCCATATCCCAGCATCAAACCTGCCGAAGAAACCTTTGTCATCAATCCCGGCATCAACAACATTTTGTATTGTCAAAGTGGATTCAAACTGAGCATTGCTGCCAATAGCTTTGTGAATGCGGCAGGTGAAATCTTAAAGGAAAATGTTTATGTAAAGATCAGTCAGTACAACAATCCTGTTGATTTATTTTTTGCGGGATTGAATCCAAAGGCCGGTAATATGCAATTTAACAGCAAAGGCGTTTTCAATATAAAAGCAAGTGCCGAAAAAGGAGATGCTTTGCTTAAGCCGGGCTATCAAATGAAAGCCTTTTTGCCTTATGCTACAGACAGTTCCAAATCATATTTCTTCGATTATGAATCGAATACCTGGCAAGATTTGAACTTTTACAATGAAGTATTTTCAAACAACTTTGAAGCCATTGATTTCTATAAAATAGAAAATGCTGAAACCACTTCCAATGTATACCTGATCGATACATCCTCATTTGATTCAAGGTTCAACGGCAAACGAAATGTGTATTTGAATGACCGCGACATCAACAATCAAATACTGTTCAAAAAGAAACAATTTTATGCTGATCTTGACCGCTTCTGGACCCGTACTTACAATCAAGGTGGAAAGATGAAAGGCATGAAAGTAAAGAAAGGCAAAGGCTTCATCAAAATCGAAAAGGTCATTCCTAAAGTCAGAAACAAAAGCAGACAATACTTTAAACTATTGGATAAGACCGAATTGTTGTTTCCTGAGTTACAGCCATTAATGGGCATCAATTTCAACATCGTGATGAACCCTGAAAACAAAAGGGAATTCAATGACAATTTCATTAAGAATGCCAAGTATTTCGACTTCAGGATCAATTATCAAAAAGGCCGCGATTATTGCGAATTTGTGTTAAAGACCAATGATGGTTTCAAAGTATTGAAAGCCTTCATAACAGATACTGAAGACAAAGAATTGGTTAAAAAACAGATCGCTAAATTTGAAAAGGCACTGTCGAAATACAAGACCTTAAAAGAAAGAAAAAGCAAGGAATTCAACACTTTTAATCAGGTCAGATACAACGAATACAAAACATACAACACAAAGAGACATCTTGAATTGAAAAAAACTGCTCAATACACGGAAATAAAGGTTCATCAATTGGGCACTTTTGCCTATGCTTATCAAGTAGAGCCGGTATTCAGCAGCAATTTGATCGTTCAGTACACAGACCTCAACGGATTGCCCATAGACATCAAAGAATTGTTTATGGTTGACAGCCGTTTCAATTCGTTGATACGCATACAAGCCGGCAACCTCAATTTCGATCCCGGCACTTGTCAGTACATATTTGCTACTGATTATGCAGGCAATTTGTATTATGTCAACAAGAACGATGTTAACGGCATCAGTGTAGGCAACAACTCACTCATTTACCTTAAAATGAAAAAAGTGAATCCAAACATCATCGATGTCCAATCCTTCATCAATTTGATTCGTAATTAACATGCAGAGAAGGTCTCTGGCCATTATATACCTGACGATTTTCATAGATCTTCTGTGTGTAGGGATGGTGATACCTGTGCTGCCGGGATTGATCGTTACAGATCTGGCTAAACCCGAATACATGGTAGGCATAGTGGCCTGTATCGTACCATTTACTCAATTCTTATTTGCTCCAATATTGGGCAGTAAAAGCGATGAGATTGGTCGCAAACCCATCATGCTTTTGAGTATCACGGTCAATTTTTTTGCCTGTCTGATGTTTGCCAATTCCGAGAACCTGATCATGCTCGTGCTATCAAGAATTTTATCTGGAATAGGATCGGCAAATTTTGCAACAGCTCAAGCTTATGTCTCAGATATTTCACCACCCGAGATCAGGACCAAGAACATAGGCATCATCAGTTCGGCTTTTGGATTGGGATTTGTTTTAGGACCGGGCTTAGGTGGCATTCTCAAAACCCGTGGAGGCATTGAATCCATTGGCTTTGTAACGGCAATGCTTTGTCTGATCAATTTGTATACTGTTTGGAAATACATGCCCGAAACGAACAAAACTGCAGTTCTGAAAACTCGGAATTCCTTTCAGGAAATCATTAAAGAAATCAAGATCTCTTTGACCGATAAAAGCATGAGAATTTTGTTTTTAATACATGCCCTTTTTATTGCCTCGTTTGGCATGATGCAGATCTCTTCTCCCCTGCTTTGGAAACAAAAATACAATCTGAACGATGATCAGATAGGCTACATGTTCTCGTTCATTGGTTTGTGTTCCATATTGGTGCAAGGTGGCTTGGTTGGCCGATTCACTGCTGTTCTGGGTGAAAAAACGATGATGGTGTGTGGATGTTTGCTGATGATGGCCGGCCTATTGATTTTT